>JADFNE010000024.1 GCA_022563535.1 Myxococcales bacterium | reverse complement strand
TCTATACGCCCTATCGCGGTTTTGCCCGGACGGCGGTGCAGGATGTTGAAATTCGAGGCGAAAAGATCTGTGCGGGTGAGGCTGTCGCTTTGCTCTACGGCTCCGCCAATCGCGACGAGGACGTGTTTCCGGATCGCTTCGGGCACGGGCCGCATCGTACCACCCGCCTCGGTCGGCGCCCGGGAAGTGCGCTAGGCTCGCAAGCTCAGGTTCGAACGATACGGGGACGATTTCAGGCGCTTGCAGGCCCTCGGACCACCCGCCGACGTGCTAAGCGCCACAGCCGGGCGCCCTCCGCGGCGTCCGCAAGAAGAGAAAGAGAAAGACCGATGAGCGACCAGCCTTCGAAGCGAGGGCAGGCGACCGATTCCGTCCACGCGGGAGAGCTGCGCCAGCAGGAAGCCAACGCGATCACGACTCCCATTTACCAGACCTCGACTTTTTGGTTCGAGAATTCCCAGGAAGTCATCGACTACCAGGAAGGCAAGTCTCACCGCGAAGAATACGGGCGCTACGGCAATCCCACCTGGCGAGCAGTCGAGCGCAAGCTTTCTGAACTCGAGGGCGGCGAAGAATCTGTCCTCTTCGCGTCTGGAATGTGCGCCGCGACCACGACCTTCATGGCCCTGCTTCCGACGGGTAGCCACCTGGTGGTGACCAGCGATTGCTATCGGCGCACGCGACAGTTCATCGACCAGTTCTTGAGTCGCATGGGCGTCGAAGTATCGATCATCGAACCGGGAAGCACCGAAGCCTTCAAGGCCGCAATTCGTCCCAACACCGAGATCTTCTTTACCGAGTCACCCACCAATCCCTACTTGCGGGTGGTCGACGTCCAGGCGGTGGTCGAGGTTGCGAACGAACACGGCGTGAAGATCGTGATCGATTCGACCTTCGCAACTCCGGTCAATCACACACCTCTCAGCGACGGAGCGCACCTCGTGCTCCACAGCGCGACGAAGTACCTGAGTGGTCATAACGATTTGCTCGCGGGAACCCTCACGGGCAGTCGAGATCTCGTCGATCCTGTGCGCAAAGCGTTGGGGGTTCTGGGGGGCATCATCGATAGCCACGGTGCCTGGTTGTTGCTGCGCGGGCTCAAGACCCTCGCGATCCGCATGGCGAGCCATAATACGAACGGCCAGGCGGTCGCCGAATATTTGGAGAATCACCCGAAGGTGCGGCAGGTGTGGTACCCGGGGCTCGAGAGTCATCCCGACCACGAGGTCGCGGCCAGGCAAATGCACGGCTACGGCGGGGTGGTAACCTTCGAGATCGAAACCGACCTCCAAGGTGCGATCCGCTTCATCGATGCGACTCGCATCCCCTATCAGGCGCCAAGCCTCGGAGGGGTCGAATCCCTGATCGAATTGCCGGTGACGATGTCGTTTTGGGACTACCCGAAGGAAGAGCGCCTTGCGATCGGCATTACCGACTCGCTGGTGCGCTTTGCCTGTGGGATCGAGGACAAGGACGATCTCATCGCGGACCTCGAACAGGCGCTAGATCAAGTTTGAGTGCCAGGGGCGATCGATGATCGACCTCAACTACATCGCCTCCTATGTGGTTTCGAGCGGTGACGGCGACCGCTGCGGGCTGTCCGAGTTGTTGGCGGCAATGCAGACCCGGCAGAGCGATGCCAGCAGCGAAGAAATATTCGAAGCCTGTGTGGCGGCTTGTCTGCCGCTGGTGAAAAAGCAGCATGTCCGCCTGGAGATGACTCCCGCCCACGCCGATCGACCGGGTAGGGGGGGCTACACTCAGATTTCCCAAGAGAAGGCTCCGGAAATCCTGTGCGATCCCGCGTCCTGGCAGAGCCCCCGAGAATCCCAGCCCCACTATTGGTTGGTCGCGACCGAGACGGGCAAGGCGGCCTACATCAGCGAAGACATCATTTCGCTTTAATTTGGCGTCGACCCGGCGGTGCTCGCGCACCCATCGAAGGATTTTCGTTTCGCGCTACCGTTTGCCGTCGAAATCACTCGATTTTGGGGGTTCAGCTCATGTCCAAACCACCGGTCGATCGAGGTCCTCGCGCGACAAATGTCAGAATCGACGGCGACACGCTCACGGTTGAACTGGCCGACGGAGATGCACTCGAGGTGCCCCTGGACTGGTTCCCCGGGCTCGTCGAAGCCTCGGCTAAAGTGCTGAAAAACTTCGAGATTACCGACGAAGGGCGACGTATCGAGTGGAAGGAACTCGGCGAGGAGATCAGCCTTCCGGGCCTCCTGCGGGGGATTGCCGCACTCGGCAGCGCGGACTGACGGGCCTGCGAGACAGGCTTCAAAGGGTTTTTCAACAGGCTGTCAACAGAGCTTAGAACAAGCGCCCGTTTGCCGGCCCCGTCTGCTCGGCGGCGAGGAGCCTGGCTTTCATCTGAATGCCCCCGGAATAGCCCTGCAATTTTCCACCACTGCCCACGACGCGATGGCACGGGATGACCAGGGAAATGGGGTTTGCGCCGAGCGCTGCACCCACTGCGCGGACCAACTTTTCATCCCCGGCAATCTGGGCGACTTCTTTGTAGGAAAGCGTCTCGCCGTATCGGATCTCTGAGACGATCTTGAAGATCTTCTCGTGAAACGCTGTGGCCCGCAGGTCGATGGGAAACTCGAAATCCGTCCGCTCATGCGCGATGAACTCGACCACCTGCTCGTAAATCGGCTGATTCACGCTCTCGTTGTTTACGGTTTTGCACCCGGGCGCGAAGCGCTGTCGCCATCCCCCGTAACCGCGACCGTTGTTCAGCGGGAAGCCCAGGTACACCAGTCCGCGCTCGGAAGACGCGATGCGGATCGTTCCTATCTTGGTTTCGAAGTCCGCGGTCTGGATGATCTCCGGCACGTAGCTCACAATACACACCGAGATCGAGTTGGGGAAGAGAAAGTTCGCAAGGCGCGAAGATCGATCGAAACTCACTTGGAAAAGAGTCCTGACAGTGTTTGGGGCTGGCGGATCGATCGCGGGAGCGGCGCTCAACCGTCGACGGTCGCGTCGGTCAGACCCAGACGTTTCATCATCTTCTGCAATGATTGACGGGGGATGCCCAGGCGCTCGGCAGCCCGGGTCTTGCTCCCGGTCTCGCGCATCGCGGCCATGATCATGTGGCGCTTCATGTTGTCCACCGCGTGATTGAGATTCCAGTCCAGGATTCCGTCGTCGCCAACTTCGCTCGCCAAGACCTCGGAGCGACCACCGCGGATGTGCCCCGAGAGCATCTCGACCGAGACCTGTTCCTCCTCCCCGGCCAAGACCACGACGCGCTCGATTTCGTTTTCCAGTTCGCGCACATTGCCCCGCCAGGCGTTGGCGGTGAGAAGCTCCATCGCAGCGTTGCTAAAGCCCGAAAGCTGGCGCTGCATGCGTTTGTTCGCCCCTTCGAGGAAATGCTGAGCCAGGGCGGGAATGTCACTGCGCCGTTCGCGCAGGGGCGGGACCTTGATCTCGACCACTCTCAGGCGATAGAAAAGGTCTTCGCGGAAGCGGCCCTCCCGGACCAGGGCCTCCAAATCACTGTTGGTGGCGGCCAACACGCGCACGTCGACTTGGAGCGTGTCGGACGAACCAATCGGCCGGATCTCACCCTCCTGCAGCACGCGCAACAGACGCACCTGCATGCCCGGCTCGGTCTCACCAATCTCGTCCAGAAAGATCGTCCCACGGTCGGCCGCTTCAAAGAGACCCTTTTTGTCCCGATGGGCCCCGGTGAACGCGCCTCTGCGGTGACCGAAGAGTTCGCTCTCGAGCAGGGTGTCGGGCAGTGCCGCGCAATTTTGGGCGACAAAGCGTTGCTCGTGTCGAGCCCCCGTGTAGTGGATGGCCCGGGCGACGAGTTCCTTGCCGGTGCCGGTTTCGCCGGTGATCAGCACCGTGGCATCGGTTTCCGCGACTTTCCTCATGATTTCGAAAACCCGCTGCATCGCTGGGCTGTCGGCGACGATCCCCTCGAACGAGTAGCGGCGCTCGACCTCGTCTCGCAGATAGCGGTTCTCGGCCTGCAGTCGCTCGTTGGCCTCGGCGAGCGCCCCGGCGAGTGAGCTGTTTTCACTGCTGAGCGCGTAGGATTCCAGCGCGCGCTTTACGTTGATCCGCAGCTCGTCGGGTTCCCACGGCTTGGTGATGTAGCGATAGATGCGACCGCTGTTGATCGCTCGGGCCAGGGATGAAATATCGGCGTAGCCGGTGAGCATCATGCGGATGGCCCGCACGTCGCGCTCGATCACCTTTTCGAGAAACTCGACGCCGCTCATCCCGGGCATGTTCTGGTCCGCGATCACCAGGGCAATCTCTTCGGCGTCGAATATCGCAAGACCATCGCGTCCGTTGGTCGCGACAAAAACGCGATACTCGGTACCGAGCGTAAACTCGAGGGATTCGAGAATTGCCTCCTCGTCGTCGACGATCAATATCCCGTAGCGCTTGCCAGATGCCTCGCGATCCTCGGCGGCGAAATCATCCATCGGCGTCTCCCGCGCCGGCTGCGACCCGGGCTTCGACCGCATCGATCACCTTCGCTTCCAGACACGCGCTATCGAGGGCGTTGATTTCCTGAATTCCCGTCGGGCTCGTCACGTTGATCTCGGTCAAACGGTCGCCGATCACGTCGATCCCCACGAAGAACAGGCCTTCGCGTTTGAGGATCGGGCCCAGCCGGCGGATGATCTCGCGATCGGCCGGAGAGAGGTCCGCCTTTTCAGCCCGGGCGCCTACGTGGAGGTTTGCGCGAACCTCGGCGTCCGCTGGCACCCGCAGGACAGCGCCAATGGCTTCGCCCTCGAGCAGCAATATCCGTTTGTCGCCCAGGCGAATCGCGGGGAGATACTCCTGGGCCATCACCAGGCTGGTCTCGAACTGGGTCGACTGTTCGAGGATCGACGAAATGTTCTTCTCTCCCGCCACCAGATGAAAAACCCCCTCGCCACCCTTGCCGTTCAGGGGTTTCACGATCATCTCGCCACCCAGAGCTTCCATGAAGCTCTGCAGTTCAGCGATGCTGCGAGTCACCGTGGTCCTGGGCATGAGGTCGGGGAAGTGGAGGGCGAAGAGCTTCTCGTTGAACGCGAGAATCGCCTCGGGGCGGTTCAGGACGAGAGTCTTGCGACATGTGCCGAGGATCTGGGTGGCGGCGATATAGGCCGGGTCTACCGGCGGATCCTTGCGCTGAAAGGCGACGTCGACCTCGTCATCGAGAATCACCCGGCGCGCGGGGCCCAGGTCGACAAAATTTTCCTCTTCGACTCGCAGCGTCACGGGCGTCACGAGCGCAGCCGCCTGGCCGTTTTCGATCGACAGATCCGCCTGGTCGACGTACAGCACCTCGTGGCCCCGCCGCTGAGCTTCGAGCATCAGCACAAAGGTGGTGTCTGCGGAAATATCCAGCTGCGTCACAGGGTCCATGACGAATGCCATTGTGAGCTGGCGGGGTCGCATCGTGAACGTCCTTATCCCGAGCGGTTTCGAAGGAGTGCGTGCAAAGCGCCGCTTCGTTGAATTCTCTATTGATCTCTAATCACCGATCTCGACATGCCGATCGAGGACCGGGCCTGGGCCACTGCCGAGAATGCTCGTTCAAACCTCTAGCGCAGCTGGGCCAGCCTCGGCTAGGGTAGGATAACTATTGGAGTTCGCATGGCTTTCATCCGGGCCGGGGGGTTCCGGGTTCTGCTCTCGCTCGTGCTTTTGCTGGCATTTGGCGCGGGCGCGGGCGGCGCATTCGTCTACGTCACGTTCCTGCAGGACCTCCCCGACTTACGTACCGTCGAAGATTATCAGCCACCGTTGACCAGCCGCGTGCTGGATCACAAGGGCGTGCTCATCGGTCGCTTTGCGACCGAGCGGCGGGTCATGGTACCGCTGGGATCGTTGCCCGAGCACACAAGCCTCGCTTTCGTGGCCGCGGAGGACAGCCACTTCTTCGAGCACGGTGGGATCGACTATGTGTCGATCCTGCGCGCCGCCTGGGTGGACATCCGCGCCGGCGGCATCAAGCAGGGCGCCAGCACGATCACCATGCAGCTGGTCAAGCAGATGCTGCTCAGCCCCGAACGGCGCTTCTCGCGCAAGCTCCGCGAGATGGTGCTGGCGCGAAAGATCGAGAGCCACTTCACCAAAGACGAGATCCTCTATCTGTATCTGAATCAGATCTACTTCGGCTCGGGCGCCTGGGGGATCGGCGAAGCGGCCGCGACCTACTTCGACAAACCCGCGAGTGAGCTTACGATTTCTGAATCTGCGCTGTTGGCGGGTCTGCCCCAGCGCCCATCTGCCTATTCGCCGTTCGTCAATCCGGATCTGGCCGAGAACCGGCGTGTTTACGTACTCAGGCGCATGCGCGAAGACACGATCATCAGCGAAGAGGTATATCGAGAAGAGTTGGCGAAGCCGCCCGTGCTGGCGGTGCGCAAACGCAATCTCGACTTCATCGCGGCCAAACATTTCACCGAAGAAGTACGCCGCTACCTGTTCGAACGCCTGGGCGGCGAACGCGTACTCAGCGGGGGGCTGGTGATCGAGACCACGCTCGACATCGAGCTGCAAAAAATCGCGCGCGCCTCGGTCCGGGCAAGGCTCATCGAACACGACCAGCGTCGCGGCTACCGCGGGCCCTTGCACCAGGTGTCGGTGTTCGACCTCAACATCGAAATTGACAAGCTCGCGCAAATCAATGACCTCGAGGTCGGAGACGGCACGGGGAATGAAGGGGGTGATATTGGATCCGTTCCGATTGAAAGCCTGGTGAATGCGGTCGAAAACTCCATCGACTGGCTACAGGGTGGCGCGAAGGAAGGTGCGATCGTGCCCGAGCTGCCCAAACCCATCGAAGTCGGCCAACAAGTGCAGGGCGTCGTGGTGAGTGTCGACCCCGAGCGCGACACCGCCCGCATCGCTTTCGCGCATCGCGTCGAAGGCCAGGTTGCGCTCGAAGACGTCAGCTGGGCGCGCGAAGCGGACGTCAAGCGGCGACCGCGACCGGTCAAGGACATCGAGGACATCTTTGCGGTGGGCGACGTCGCAAACTTCATCCGTCTGGAAGGCGACCCGTTGGTTTCCACGGAAGAACCGGAACTCGAAGACGAAAATGCCGACGAAAGCGAAGTGGCAGCTCTCGAACTGGAAGACACGGTTTCGGAGCTGCTGGACGAAGTCGCGGAGGACGAACCCGCATCTGCTCCACTCGTACGGGTCACGATCTATCAGGATCCCCTCGTCGAGGGCGCGCTGCTTTCGATGGAGGTCGCAACCGGGGACGTACGCGCAATGGTCGGGGGCTACGACTACGATCGCAGCCAGTTCAACCGCGCCACTCAAGCGCTGCGCCAGCCGGGTTCTGCCTTCAAACCATTCATCTACGGTGCCGCGCTCTCACGCGACTATACGCCGGTGTCCACCCTCTACGATCGGCCCGCGGTCTACAAAGACCCGGTGTCGGGCTTTGTCTGGCGTCCCCAGAACTACGGCCGACATTTTTACGGACCCATGCCGATGCGCACGGCGTTGGTGCGATCGGTCAACAATGCAACCGTTCACCTGTTTCGCGACGTAGGTGTGGACTATGTGATCGACTACGCGCGCAGGCTCGGCATTCAATCGCCGCTGAGCCGCGACTTGTCGCTGGCACTCGGTTCCAGTTCGGTCGGGCTTGTGGAACTCACCAGTGCGTACGCGGTCTTTCCCAATCGCGGACGGCGCGTCACTCCCCGCTTTATCACTCGTGTCACCGACCGCAACGGCAATGTACTGCTCGAGGACGTTCCCCTGGGTCCGCAACCACCCCCGGTGTTGCGACCGCTTCAATTCGTGACTGACGAAGGCACCGAAACCGATGACGATGGTCCGGCCAACGAAGAGGATCTGGCGCTGGGGATTGGTGGCGGCTATCCCGATGCCGAGATCGTGCCGACGGATCAGATCATCTCGGAGGCCGACGCTTATTTGATGTGTGATCTGCTGCAGGCGGTGGTGAAAGATCCTCGGGGCACGGGCTGGCGTCTGCGCAAACTCGGGCGGCCGCTGGGCGGGAAGACGGGGACCACCAACGATCAGAAAGACGCCTGGTTCATGGGCTTCTCTCCCGACATCGTGACCGGGGTATGGGTCGGACGGGACGATTCGACCGTTCTGGGCTGGGGCGAAACCGGCTCGCGCGCCGCGGCGCCCATCTGGGTCGACTACATGGAAGCCGCCCTCGCGGGCCGTCCCGTGCTCAATTTTCAAGAACCAGATCACATCGTTACGGTCCGCATAGACCGGGCCAATGGCCTGCTCGCCGACCGGACAACCACAGACGCATACTTCCAGCCCTTCCTCGAAGGGACCGAACCCACCGAGTCGAGTACAACCCGCAAATCAGCCGGCGACACCCAGCGCACGATTCGAGAAGACTTCTTTTGATCGGCCCCAATCGCGCACGGGGGTCGCAGATCGCAGCCGATTGAGGTAGCTAATTGCCTATGGGGGGTGGTAAAACAACCATGTTCGAGATCGATCCCAGGCACCAGTCAACGCCTGGGAGCGAGCGTACCCAGCCGTGCGAATCGCGGCTGGGGTACGTCGACTCTGGAGATCTCCAGAGCTTGCTCGCGGATGCGCTGCGGCGACTCGCCGAAACCACCGGAAGCCTCCGGGTCTGCGCCTGGGCGTGGCGACCGCAGGGGGAACCCTATGTGATCGCGGCGGCCTACCGCGACACCACCTCGCCCAAATCCCCTGACGCAAATGCCCTCGCGGCACTCGAAACTCTTTGGACAACGGATCAGCCGATTGATCTCGGAGCATCTGACGCTCCGAGCGCGCTTGCACAGTTGGCAGCGCGCTATGACATGAGCTGCGCAATGCCGCTGGTTTCCACTGGCAACGAGCGAATCGCCATGGTGCTGCTCGGCGGCCCGGACGATCCACCGGGGGGCGTTCGACCCCGCACCCTCGCGGCACTCGGCGCAACCGTCGCCCGGCTCCGCACTCCTGCCGCCGCCGCAACTGCACTCGCGCGCATTACCGAACTCGACGCCGAGGTCTGCCGCCTCGATCGATTGGCCACGATGGGGAGCCTGCTGGCCGAAGTCGCGCACGAGATTCGCAATCCGCTGGTTTCGGTGAAGACCTTCCTGCACCTGCTGCCCGATCATCTCGATGATCCAGATTTTCAGGGAGAATTTCGCAGTGTCGTCCTCGAAGAACTCCAGCGCATGGAGCGCCTGCTCGACACGCTGCTCGAACACGCGCGACCGGCGACCAATCGTGTCGCGAGCGAAACCGCCCATGACACCGCAGATCTCGAGCGGGTTTTCTCTTCTCTACTCAGTCTGCTCAAACAGCGGGCGGCGGAACGCAACATAAAGCTTTCGACCGAGATCGACCTTGCGACCGACGACATCGCAATCGATGAAGATGCCCTGCGCCAAATTCTGCTGAACCTGATGCTCAACGCCCTGGAGGCTGCGCCCTTTTCGAGTCGCGTGACCCTGCGCGCCCAACGATTCGACACCAAGGTAGAGTTCAGCGTCGAGGATCAGGGCGCAGGGGTATCCGAATCGATGCGAAACCGTTTGTTCGAGCCCTTCTTCTCGACCCATGACGACCGGGCGGGGGGATTGGGGCTGGCGATTACCAAGAAACTGATCGAAGGTGCCGGTGGATCGATTCACATCGAAACCGGTAGCGATGGCGGGGCACGTTTCTGTGTCAGCCTGCCGCGCATCACTCAGCCGGGCTGATCGTATCTCGAGAATCGGGTAGGGCGCAGCGTGCCGTCTCGCACGCGTCGAACACTTCGGACAAGGGCAGGACCTTGATCCCCGTGTTTTTGATTTCGCGGAGCAGTTGCCTGAACCCGTTCAGCGCGACGACTGCAACTAGCGCGCCCAGGGCGGTCGGCCCCACGACTAGAAGCTTCGCCCCAACCGCGCGTGGGCACCGTGGGTCGTGTAGACGCTGGCCCGTTGAGACTCGGCCCGGTAGCCGCTGAGATCGAACCACCAGTCGCGCAATTCCAGTCGTGTGCCCAACTCCGTGCGATAGGTGAAACCGGAGCCAGACACCCCGTCTTGCTTCGCGTAGCCAAATCCGATCCCGACATCAGCGCGAAGATACAAGCCGCCGGTTTCGGGATAACGCACGCTCGCACTCAACATTGTGCCGATGTCCATGACGGGATCGTAGTAGTGGTCGCTCCTTCCCGTATAGCTGATGGAGTTGGCCGAAAGAGACAACCGAAGTGAATGTCCGGACCAGGGCGCAGTCGTTGCACTCAGGTAGGTAGACAAGGCTTCGTTGGCGTCGCTTACAAAGGTCGCGGTAAAAATCCCAAAGACCGAGTTCGCGCCCCCGAGACTCTGCCAACACGAAGCAGCCAGGCTCGTGCGGGAAAGACCGCGGCGCACCGCTTCCAGAGACGCGGATGTATCGAGAAAGTCGCCGTGCTCGAGGGACGCAGCAAAAGCCGTGGTCGCGCTCGGGCTGTATTCGACGCGACTGCGAACGACGAATTGATCCTTGGCATGATCCCAGTGACGCGCTCCCAGGCCGACTTCGATCTCGAGGCGCCGAGCGAGAAACACTGGGTTGAGCGAACGCCGCAGGGCAAAATCCCAATCGAAGGCCTGAAAGAGATCGCGAGCCCCGGGCACGCGCGGGTCGGCGCCGATGCGCGTGTAGCCGAGATGCGCCTCCACGCTCGAATTGTCGCCGAGCTTGTAGTGAGTCCCCGCAACCTCCCGCCAAATTTCGAGGTTGTCACTGTCGCGAAGGAATGTTCCGAGACCCTGACCCCGATTCGAATCTGTCTTCGCGGCTTTTGATGCAGCTTGTGAGAGTTTCGCCAGTTCTTTCCGCACACTGACATCGTCGCGAATTTGGAGGGTGCGCCGGAACGCGCGCATGGCCTCTTTCGTACGCCCTCCCCAACCGTAAGCCCGGGCGAGCGCAAGGTTGAGATCAAAGTCGTCCGGATGTCGCTCCAGAAGACTCGCGTAGATTAAAAACGCTTCTTCGTAACGCCCCGACCAGGTGAGGACATCCGCCGCTTCCTTTTGCGCCCAGGGCGGGTCGGATTCGCGCAGGGCGATCTCGCGGTACTGCGCGAGGGATTCTTCGTAGTCTCCTCCCCAAGATAGAACTCGAGCGAGCCACAACCTGGACATCCGATGAGCAGGATCACCGGCCAGGACCTCGCGATAGAGTTCGATTGCGCGATCGTGCGATGCGCGGTCGGAAAGGAGTGAACTGGCTTCGATCATGCGGGGATCGGGAGTAGGTTCGCTCGTGTCTGGCTTCGTCAGTTCTGCCGCAACATCTCCCGCGAGAAATACGGTCCAAACAAGGGCGAACGCCATGGCTCTTGCGCAGCCGATGGCCCGATGATTCTCGCGTGCCCGGTGACCTGTCGGGTAAATTCCCACAACCGGTTTATCGATCCGAATCGGGTTCGGCTGTACCGTTTGGAAACTTCGCGGATAGAACTGGGGACGTAGCTGCTCAGGGGTTCACATGAGAGTGAGGCGACGCGGGCCGCGGTAGTCGCACGGGCTTCTGGTTACACGAAACGGTGAAGCTCTAGGAGTCAGCGCGGAGAGGCCGCAATGTTTCCCCCGTCCACCGTGACGATGCAGCCGGTCGTGCTTCGCGCGAGCGCGAGGTTCAAAAACGCCTCTGCGACATCGTCCGCCGTTACCTCTGCTCCCAATAGATTCGCTCGATAGTATTCGTCTGCGCTGAGTCCGCGCGCTTCGGCGCGGCGGGTGACGTCATCGGCGTCGAGCAGGCTGGTGCGGATGCGGTCGGCGTTTACCGCGTTGGCGCGGATCCCGTCGCCACCACATTCGAGGGCGTATTGTTTTGTGAGGGCCACCAATGCCGCCTTCGCAATCGCGTAGGGACCAAAGCCCTTGCCCGGATTGAAAGCCGCCTTCGATGCGTTGAAGAGCAAGAAGCCTCCAGTCCCCTGTGCGCGCAACCGCGCGGTAATTGACTGGGCAACCCACTGATGAGATAGAAGATTGATTTCGAGGCTCTCACGCAACAGTTCGGGATCGCAGGTATCGATGTCCGCCTGGGGAGCGGTCCCCGCGTTGGACACCACGCCGTCGACACCGCCGTGCAGTGCAACGATACGTTCGACGCAATCCGCCACGGCAGCGGCGTCGGTCAAATCCAGGGCCTCGTGGGCCGCCCCCAAAGCATCGGCCACCCGCGCCACACCCTCGGCGTCTCGATCGACCAGATAAATAGAAGCACCCTCTCGTGCGAAGGCTCGCGCCACGGCCTCACCGATCCCGCCGGCAGCGCCAGTGATCAAAACCACGCGTCCGGCGAGAGGAAGTGGCTTGGCCTTGCCGAGCTTGGCCTGCTCGAGTGACCAGTACTCCATGTCGAAAAGATCCGCATTGGGCAGCGCCTGAAAGGTTCCCACCGCTTCTGCGTCGGTAATCGTGTTGACCGTGTGTTCGTAGACATCGGCGGCAATCTGCGCGGCCCGAGGCGATGCCCCGACGGCGATGATTCCCAGGCCTGGCACCAGCACGATTCGCGGATCGGGATCGAGCGATTTGACCTCGAGCCCGCGCCCGTCCACCTGCTCTTTGACATAAGCCCGGTAGGCATTGCGATAGTCGTCCAGCTGAGTTCGAATTCGCTTTTGTACGTCGTCCAGATCCAATGACCCGGTGTTCTTGGTGTTCTTGGTGTTCTTGGTGTCGACGACGTCGAGTTCCAGCAACATCGGCACACGCTTGGTGCGAATGACGTGGTCAGGGGTCACGACACCGCGCTGGGACCAGCTCGCGAGTTCCGGGCGATCGACAAATGCGCGGATCTTCTCGGAGGTCCTTAGACACAGGACATAGCGGCGCTCCCCCTCACCGAGCAGCCCGCGCAGCACCGGCGCGAACGTCGTGTAGTTGACATCGGGACGCCGTGGCACAGTGATGGCCGCTCCGCGGTTCGCAATGCACTGCTCTGCTTCGTCGACCGCACGAATGTGACGCTCGTAGGAAATCTTTGCGGTGTCGCCGTAGGTAAACAGGCCATGCTGTAACAACAAGAGCCCCTCGGCCTCAGGGTTGGCTTCGTGCACTTGCGCGGCCAGCTTTGAGAGATCGAAGCCCGGCATCACGTAGGGCACAATGGCCAGTCGCTCACCGTAGATATCGCGACAGATCTGTTCGGCGTCGGGCTGATCCACAATGCTCAGGATCGCGTCCGCGTGAGAGTGGTCGATGAACTTGTGGGGCAGAAATGCGTGCAGCAGAGTCTCGACGGAAGGATTTGGGGCCGCTGCGTTCAAAAGTCGGATCCGCTGGGCATTGACCATGTCTTCGTCACTGAGTGAATCGCGTTCGCGCAAGGCTCCCAGCGAAGACAAGCGCACGGCGGGCAGGCCGGCGGGCTCGATGTCGCCGAGATCCCAGCCGCTCCCCTTCACACACAGGACATCGATGGGCTCACCCAGATCGTCGGGCAGGCGCGTCTTGACCGAAGTGTTTCCGCCCCCGTGCAGCACCAGTGCGGGGTCCTGCCCAATCAAGCGAGAGGTGTAGACCCGCAGGGCGAGGTCTTCGTTTACAGAGTCGTCCGCGTAGCGATCGATCATCGCTTTAGCGTCCGCGTCAGACCACTGGCTCTTCATTTCATTTCCCAATTTGGATGAGGAGTTAGTTTAGCCGAGTGTCGGTCGATTTCTCGCTTTCCTTTCGATGCGTACTCGGCGTCCTAAACGTTCATCAATGAGCTGCTAACATCGTACCCCATGAGAATGCGAAGCTGATGGAAGTGGACAACCAGGAGGACGAGGAGCGGGGGAGCAACAAGGACTCTCGACGTACCTTGTTGATTCGTCTCGTCTCAGTGTCGTTCATCGTGATGTCGTTGATCAGCTACATGAAGGAAGGCGGTCGGCATCTCTCGGCTCCAATCCCGATGATCCCTCTCAAAGTCTCCGCAGACGCAATCACCGTTCCGGCCATCCCCGCGTCTCCGGGCGCAATGCGGGGTCGCGATGTCATTCTCGTCACCCTGGATACGACCCGGCCCGACCGGCTGGGCTGCTACGGGAATGACAACATCAAGACTCCAACCCTCGATCGCCTGGCTGCCGAGGGTGTGATCTTCTCTAACGCCATCGCGACAGCTTCCGCAACGCTCCCCACCCACGCTTCGATCTTTACCGGACTATATCCGCACCACCACGGCGCGCGCGCAAACGGCGTCTATGTCCTCGCTGAAGAACATCGCACGATCGCCGAGATGCTGAGAGAGAACGACTACGACACCGCGGCGTTCATCTCGGCATTTGTTTTGGCCAAACAATTCGGTGTCAACCAGGGATTTTCTCACTACGACGACGAGATGGGTTCGCCTACCACGGTGTTTGGATATGCCCAACGTCGCGGCGACGACACCACTCGGCAGGCGATCGAGTGGCTCGAGACAAAGTCCTCGCGGCCGTACTTTCTCTGGGTCCACTACTTTGATCCCCATCATTCCCTCGAACCCCCCGCTCCCTTCTTGGATCAGAACCCGCACCCTTATGACGGCGAAATCGCCTTCATGGACCACGAACTCGGCCGCCTCCTCGATAAGGTGAGGGCAACGAGCAAAGACGAACCGCTGATCATCATAGTCGCAGACCACGCGGAATCCTTGGGAGAACACGGCGAGCGAACCCACTCCTACTTCGTGTATGAAGCAACGCTTCGGATTCCACTCATCATGCATGCACCGGGAGTGATTGGAAGCGGCCGTCATGTGAATACGAGAGTTTCCCAGGTGGACATCTTGCCGACGATCGCTTCATTGCTGGGACTCAATGTTCCTCAGCCGCTCGACGGCGTCGATCTCACACAAGCACAGGATCCCGACAGGGCAGTGATCGCAGAGGCCGTGGAAGGCCAGGCGCGTTTTGGTTGGGCGGGACTCGCCGCATTGTATCGCGGCTCCCTCAAGTACATCGACGGACCCAATCCAGAGCTATTCGATCTGGAACGGGATCCGCTGGAAGCGCACAACATCTTTTCCGAGCGACGACGAGAGGCCGGCGAGCTGAAGCAACAATTGCAGGCACTCCGAGGGGAGAATGCGCTACTCGCGGTACCCACCATGACAGACCTCGACGAAGCAGACGTTGCAAGACTCGAAGCCCTCGGCTACGTGGTCACGGCCGGACAAGCGTTCGAGTCCGGCCAGTATGGACCCGATCCCAAACTGGTACTGCCTCTGTATCTCGAAATCCTCGACCTGATGGGCAAAGTCCATACGGGGAATTCCCCGATACCAATCTGGAACAAATTTTTGGCTCGCATGCGTGGACATCTAAAGACCCCGGGAGAAGCCATCGCAATACTCGAGGCGATGGCCGATACGCATCCCGATTTCGCACCCATCTACCGGTATCTGGGCTTCTTGTACAAAATGGAAGAACGTCCAGACGAGGTCGCTCGAGTGAAGAAAATCATGGAACAAAAGGTCCGGGGTAGCGCGGAGCCTTGAATCGTCGCGTAGCCATTGGTTGCGGAATTACTCGGGATAGTATCGACTGATCGTGTCGATCACGCAGGCGGGGCGCTCGCTGCCTTCGATTTCTACCGTGACCCGAACGGTGGTCTGCACGGCTCCACCCTTGACGGTTTCGACCTTGATCAACTCCGCACTTCCTCGGAGCCGCGAGCCGACCGGCACCGGTGCGGGGAAGCGCAGGCGATCGGCGCCGTAGTTCACTCCCATTGAAATACCCTTCACCTCAATGATCTGAGGCAGGAAGTAGTTGACGAGAGATTGGGTCAGGTAGCCGTGGGCAATTGTCGAACCGAAGGGGCCGTTCTTCGCGCGCTCGGGGTCGACGTGAATCCATTGGTGATCGCCGGTTGCATCGGCAAACTTGTCGATACGAGCCTGGTCAATTTCCAACCACTCGCTCACTCCGAGCTGCTTGCCAACCGCAGCCTCGAGATCGGCGGGACTGTTGAAGATCGTCGCCATGTCGCTTCTTCCTCTCTTGGCTTCGGTTGCTACTTCGAGCTGCCAGCGTCGGACTTGTTCTTGGCCGCATCGAGAAACGCGGGTTTCTCTCCGCCACCGTGTACCCAGACGCTGGTCCCACTCACGTAGCTCGCAAGGGAAGACGCCAGGTACAGGCAGGTATTGCCAACATCCGCAGGCTCACCCATGCGCTCGAGCGGCACCGTAGCCGCGACTGCCGCAACACCTTCTTCGTCACCGTAGTGGAGATGTGCAAGCTCCGTGCGGATCATGCCGGCGATGATCCCCGTTACCCGCACCTTGGGCGCCCATTCAACCGCGAGGCTCTGGGTCAGACTCAAAAGCCCCGCCTTCGCGGCCCCGTAGGCGGCGGTGCCGGGGGATGGGCGGGTTCCGCTCACGCTCGCGATGTTGATGATCACGCCACCCGTATCCTGTTCCTGCATGACGGCATTGGCCTGTTGGGCGAAGTTCAAAGGTGCCATGAGATTCAGGCGAATGATCGCCTCGGAGAATCGCGGGGAAGCGGTCGCGGCCTCAGCCTCGGGTGCGCCGCCCGCGTTGTTCACCAGCACATCCAGGCGACCGAAGCGCTGCTTGGCAAAGGACACCACGCTTTCGATTTGTTCGACTTCGCGCACGTCGGCCGTGATGAACTCCGCCTTGCGCCCGCCCACTTCCGGAATGCTTTTCAGTTCATTGCGACCGCAGATGACGACGTCGGCATTGGCTTCCAGGAACCGCGTCGTAATTCCCAGTCCGACGCCGCGCCCCCCACCGGTGACGATCACGACCTGGCCCGAAAAATCGAGAGGGTTGTTCATGACCCGAGTTTCTCCCTGTTCTTCCTTACTATGCGACCGTTGCTATGGACTGCTAGAGATTGATGCGTTGTGCGAGGAGTTCGCGGTGGAACGTCGCGTCGCCGAGCAGCGATTCCGAAGACTTCGCTCGCTTGAAATACAGGTGGACGTCGTACTCCGAGGTAAAGCCCACTCCGCCGTGAATCTGAATACAGTCGGCCGCAACTTGAAAATACGCGTCCGAACAATAGGCCTTCGCCAGCGGGGCTACGGTGTCGAGTTCGGCTTCATTGCCCTCGGCGACGGCGCATCCCGCATAGTAGGCTGCGGACCGTGCCGATTCGACCTTCACCATCATGTCGGCACATTTGTGCTTGATGGCCTGGAAGGATGCGATGGGACGACCGAACTGTTCGCGTTCTTTCGCGTAGGCGACGGCGAGATCGAGACAGCGCTGGGCCCCGCCCACTTGTTCGGCCGCCAACGCGATTGCTGCGAGGTCGAGGGTCCGCGAGAGCCCTGGCCAGCCGCCCCCTTCCTCTCCCAAGAGTGCCGATGCTGGCAAACGCATCTCGTCGAATTCAATCTCCGCCAGACGACGGGTCAGGTCCATGGTGGGAAGCAACTTGCGACGCAAGCCTTGAGTGCCGACGGGAACGACAAACAAGCTCACGCCCTCTCGCCCGACACTCCCGTCACTCCGCGCAGCCACGATGATGAGATCTGCACAATGACCGTCGACCACGAAAGACGTCTTGCCGTGCAGCACAAACTCATCACCGGTGCGCCTGGCCACGACTTCGACCGACGACGCATCCCAGCTGCCAGAAGAACCCGAGTAGGCGAGGGTCGCCCGAGTTGTGCCCGCGGCGATGCCGGGCAGGTACTCTTTCTTTTGTTCTTCGCTACCGGCGACCAACAGTGCGTTGGCGGCGAGGCAAACGCTCGAGAAGAACGGCGCGCACAAGAGCGAGCCGCCCATGATTTCCATCAGGGCTACGAGTTCGACATAGCCAAGCCCCAGGCCCCCGTACTCTTCGGGAATGTGGACCGAGGTCCAACCCAACTCGGCGCCGATCTGGCGCCAGACCTCGGGGTCGTAGCCGAGTTCGCTCTCCATGGCATTGCGGATCTGTTCGCTGCCCGAATTTTCGTCGAGAAACGTCCGCGCCATCGATCGCAATTCTTCCTGTTCTTCGTTGAACGCGAAGTTCATTTTCCCTGCTTTCCCGCCTCGCCAGTTCGTGCAAGCACTGCTGCTCAGGTACCGAATACCTTTTGAGGGATCGGCGACTTTTCGAGCACTTGTTGAACCGCCGCGCCGACTTCGTCGGGTTCCCAGCGCCCGCCCTTGTCGACGATGGGTCCGTCTCGGTAGCCATCGGAAGTGCCGATGATGCCGCCCTTCACTTCGAATACCCGCCCGGTGACTTCCCGCGACTCGCTGCTCCCCAGCCACACGACCAGGGGCGAAATGTTCTCGGGGGCGCTCTCGTCGAATTCGCCGTCTTCTGGTGCTTTCATGTCGCTAAAGATTGCCTCGGTCATGCGCGTGCGCGCCGCCGGGGCGATGGCATTGGCCGTGACGCCATAGCGTCCGAGTTCTGCCGCCTGGACCAGGGTCAAGGTGGCGATGCCTCCCTTGGCCGCCGAGTAGGTCGATTGTCCGACGCTGCCCTGCAGGCCGGCGCCAGAGCTCGTGTTGATGATGCGCGCATCCACCGGGTTGCCAGCCTTCGATTCGTTGCGCCAATACTCGGCGGCGTGACGGCTCACACAAAAGTGTCCCTTGAGATGAACCCGGATTACCGCGTCCCACTCGTCTTCGGAGATCTTCAAGAACATACGGTCGCGCAAGAAACCCGCGTTGTTCACGACGACGTCAAGGCGTCCAAAGGTATCGATCGCGGTCTTGACCAATTCGCGTGCAGCTTCGAAATCGGCGACGTCGGCGCCATTGGCCACGGCCTCGCCTCCCATGGCTCGAATTTCGTTGACCACCTCCCCCGCGGGTCCCGTTGAGTTTCCCTGGCCATCGGCTTCGGCGCCGAGATCGTTGACCACGACCTTCGCCCCTTGGCGCGCGAACTCGAGCGCGTGGGCGCGTCCGATCCCCCGGCCTGAACCCGTCACGATGACGACGCGGTCCTGACAAATTTTGCTGGTCATCTATATCTTCGCCTCTTCGATTTTCGTGCCCGCTAGAACTGTCGGCTAGAGCCGTTCGATGATCGTGACGTTGGCCTGACCCCCGCCCTCGCACATCGTCTGCATACCGTAGCGTCCATCGGTGCGTTCGAGTTCGTGGAGCATCGTGGTCATCAAGCGGGCACCGGTTGCGCCAAGCGGATGACCCAATGCGATCGCACCCCCGTTCACGTTGACCTTGTCGAGGTCCGCGCCCGTTTCCTTCTGCCATGCGAGCACCACCGAAGCAAAGGCTTCGTTGATCTCGATGAGATCGATCTCCGAAAGCTTCATCCCGGACTTTTCCATCGCGTAGGCCGTTGCGGGAATCGGAGCCGTCAACATCCAGATCGGATCCGCACCGCGAACGCTCATATGATGGATCCGCGCGCGGGGGGTCAAATTGTGTTGCTCGAGCGCTCTTTCAGAAACGATCAGCAGCGCAGCCGACGCGTCTGCAATCTGACTCGATACCGCTGCGGTCAGGCGGCCGCCTTCGACCAGGGTCCGCAGTGACGCCATCTTCTCCAGACTCGACTCTCGGGGCGGTTCATCGGTGTCCATGTCACCGTAAGGGATGATCTCTCGCTTGAAACGCCCTGCCGCGATCGCAGCGAGAGCTCGCCGGTGGCTCTCCAGGGCAAACTTCTCCATGTCCTCTCGGCTGATGTCCCACTTTTCCGCGATCATCTCCGCCGCGTTGAACTGCGAAACCTCGACCGTGCCGTAGCGCTCGACCCAACCCTTGCTGGTGGAGAAGGGGTCGCTGAAGCCGAGTCCCTCGGCACAGGTCATGGCGGAGGAAATGGGGATCAGATTCATGGCCTGCACGCCGCCGGCGATCACCACATCTTGCGTGCCACTCATGACCCCCTGGGCGGCGAAGTGCAGCGCCTGTTGGGCAGAACCACACTGACGATCGATCGTCGTCCCCGGCACTTCTTCGGGCAATCCGGCCGCGAGCCAACAGGTGCGCGCAATGTCGCCCGCCTGCGGACCAATCGTGTCGACGCAACCGAACACCACATCTTCGACCGCGAGCGGGTCGATGTCGTTTCGCTCAATCAGCGCCTTGAGGACATGCGCACCGAGATCGGCGGGATGTTCCGCCGCGAGGCTTCCCTTTTTCTTCCCCACCGGGGTACGAACCGCGTCGACGATGTACGCCTCTGGCATGCTCCAAATTCCTCTCGGCTCTTTGCCTTGCTCCGTTCCGGATCCGTGTGCAGGGCTCGCGACTAGCGCGTGCAGACCACCGACGATCCATGACCGAAGAGTCCCTGGTTGGCGGTGATTCCCGCCGTGGCGCCTTCGACCTGACGATCTCCCGCATCTCCGCGCAACTGCCAGACCAACTCACACACCTGCGCAATCGCCTGGGCGGGAACCGCTTCTCCAAAGCACGCCAGCCCACCGCTCGGGTTGACGGGGATGCGACCCCCGATCGTGGTGTCGCCGTCGCGCAAAAGTTTCTCGGCTTCACCGGGCTTGCACAGACCGATGTTCTCATACCAGTCGAGTTCGAGGGCCGATGAAAGGTCGTAGACCTCGGCGAGCGACATGTCTTCGGGGCCGATACCCGCTTCTTCATAGGCCGCGGCTGCGATCGAATCTCGGAACGCCATGTCGGGCACCGAAACGCTGTATGCCGAATCGGTGGATAGATTCGGCATCTCGATCACGGTGCTCGGAAATTTCGGCGTCACGGTCGAGACCCCAGAGATCCGCACGGGCTTGAGCGAGCGCTTGCGTGCATATTCCATGCTGGTGAGCACCACGCACGCCGCCCCGTCGCTGGTCGCGCAAATTTCGAACAGGCGCAGGGGCTCCGCCACCATGTTCGAACCCAACACCTCTTCCATGGTGAACTGTTTTCGATAGCGCGCGTTGGGATTGGTAAAGCCGTGGTTCGAATTCTTGACCTTGATCTGGGCGAAGTCTTCTTCGGTGGCGCCGTAAATATCCATGCGGCGTCGCGCATACAGGGCGAAATAGGTGGGATTCGTGCAACCCATCAAGCGAAAGCGCAGCCAATCTGGATCGTCCCAACGTTCGCCGGCGTTGGGGGCGAGAAATCCCTTGGGTGTGGTGTCCGCACCAATCACCAGTGCAACGTCGCTCATGCCGGCAAGGATGCGAGCGCGGGCGGCGTTGATCCCGGTGGCACCGGACGCGCAGGCGGCGTACGAAGTCGCGACCGAGGCGCCCGACCAGCCGAGCGCCTGGGCAAACGTGGCGCCCGCGACATAGCCCGGGTAGCCGTTGCGCACAGTCTCGGCGCCCGAAATGAAATCGACTTCCTTCCAGTCGATCCCCGCGTCCTTGAGTGCGGCGTTGCAAGCCACAACGCCGTATTCGACAAAGTTCTTTCCCCATTTGCCCCAGGGATGCATTCCCACACCGAGAACTGCGACGTCCTTGCTCATCTGTCTTCTCCTCGCCGGAAAAATCCGATCAGGCCGCGAGCGGCTTCCACTTCCACATGGTGTGCTCGACGTCTTCCACGTCGTAAGCACGTTCAACCACGAGTTCCACTTGCATGCCCGCCTTGAGGTCGCTGTGATTGACTCCGGCGGCCATTTGACCGAGCACCACGAGTTTTTCGTCGGCGAGTTCTACCGCCGCGATCGTGTAGGGCTCGAAGGGCTCGTCGGCGATGTAGGGAGCCGGCGGTTTGTAGTAGTGCTCGGTATAGGACCAGATGGTCCCGGTGCGACTCAGCTCCACTTCTTCAAACGCAGTCGACTGGCAGCCGGGGTTGCGGCAGTAGGTCGTCTCTTTGGGAAAGAAGTAGGTCTTGCAGCCACTGCATTGGCTACCGAGCAACTTGGGCTCGGGACCGGTTGTGAACCATCCTTCGATTGCGGGAACTTGTTCTGCCATGCTTGCTCTCCTCGCTTTACTTTCCACTATGCCTTCCACTATGCCTTTCCACTATGCCGCGGGAGCTTGATACCCGAAGTTTACCGCGGGACTGTTTCCGTCGATCACTCCATTTGCCAACCGGGCGCGATGATACGCCGTAGTTCCCCAGGCGGAATCGAGGGACCAGGCGCGCCGCATCCAGACGTGAAGATCCTGCTCCCAGGTATAGCCGAGCGCTCCGTGGACCTGAAGCGCCGTCTTCGCCGTCGATACCGCGGCCTCCGCCCCGGCGATCTTCGCCATCGACACATCCACCGCGCGACTCGGTACATCGTGGGCCAGCGAATCGGCGGCGCGATACACGAGGGCGCGCGCGTATTCGATCTTGACCTTCTCGTCGGCGAGCATGTGCTTCACCGCCTGGAACGAACCGATCGGTACGCCGAACTGCTTGCGCTGGGTCGCGTAGAGCACGGCCATGTCGAGTAGCTGCTGCACCACGCCCAACAACTGGGCGGCGCTTGCCAGGGCACCGCGATCGAAGGCTTTGGCTTGAAGTTGTTTTCCGGCTTCGCCATCCGCGAGCAGCATCTTGGAACGCGGAGTCCAGTCTACGGTAAAAATTCGCTTTGCCGGGTCGTTGGCGGACTGCGGGGTGACGCTTGCGTCGGCCCGGGGGACCGCGTGGACGGCGTCCCCCGAGTTGAGCAGGAGCAGGTCGGCAACGTGGGCATCACTCACGAAGGGGCTTTGGGCGTGGGCGACGGCCAGGATCGCAGAGCCATCGGCGACCTTGGGAAGCCATTTCTTTGCCAGCGCCTCGTCCCCGGCTTCTACCAGCAGCGGCACCCCCACGAAGGCGGTGTGGATCACGGGCTCGGCGAGGGCCGCGCGACCGGTTTCTTCGAGGACGAGAACCATATCGACCTCGTTCATCCCCAGGCCCCCGTGCTCGTCGGGAACCAGCAGTCCCGATATCCCGATCTCGGCGAGCTTCTGCCAGAACGCCGGGCTACGCCCGGTTTCAGTGTCCCACAGCGAGCGCACGTGCTCGACCGTGCATTCACCCTCGAGAAAGTCGCGCACGGTTTGCTGCAGGAGTTGTTGGTCTTCTGTAAATCCGAAATCCATGTCGACTATTTCCTGGGGAGACCGAGAATGCGCTCGGCGATGATGTTGCGCTGCACTTCGTTGGTGCCCGCGTAAATGGGACCCGCCAGGGCAAAGATGAAACCGTCGAGCCAATCGCCAACACCCTTTGCCGCGGGGGCGCTCGGCAGCAGTTCGCCTCGCGAGCCGAGGAGTTCGAGGGCGAGTTCGTGCATTTTAATGTCGAGCTCGGACCAGAAAATTTTGTTCAAGCTCGCCTCGGCGCCGATCTTGCCTCCCGCCATCATGCGTGAAACCGTTTGGTACGTGTTTAGCGCGTAGGCCTCGGCGTCCATCCAACAACGCGCGACACCATCGCGAACGGAAGCGTCGATGAGTTCTCCTTGCGCATGAGTCTCGCGATAAAGTTCGACGAGCTTGCGCGCGGTGTTCTGAAAACGCGCGGGGCTGCGCAACATCAAGCCGCGCTCGAAGCCCGCAGTCGCCATCGCGACCCCCCAGCCTTCGCCCATCGGACCGAGACGGTTTTCGGCCTTGACCCGGGCGTTGTCGAAGAACACCTCGGCGAAGGCCGCCTTGCCGCTCAATTTTTCGATCGGCCGCACGGTGATCCCCGGCGCGTCGAGGGGACACAAGATGAAGGTGAGTCCGTGGTGTCGCTTCGAATCGGGATCCGTGCGGAACATGCCAAAGAGCCAGTGCGCGTAGGCGCCACGCGAGGCCCAGGTCTTTTGTCCATTGATCACGTATTCGTCGCCGTCGAGAATTGCGCTGGCCTGGATGTTGGCCATGTCGGAACCGGCGTTGGGTTCGGACCAACCCTGGGCCCAGACCTCTTCACTCGACGCCATCGCGGGCAAGAAGCGCGCCTTCTGTTCGTCGGTTCCGTACTCCATGATGGTGGGGCCGAGCAAGAAGATCCCGTTCTGGTTGACGCGCGCCGGTGCACCGGCGCGGTAGTACTCCTCTTCGAAAATCAGCCACTCGAGAAGATTGGCCCCGCGCCCGCCGTATTCGACGGGCCAGGGAACCATTGCCCAGCCTCCGGCGTTGAGCTTTTGCTCCCAGTCCCGGTGTTCTTCGAAGCCCACCTTGGTATCGAATGACTGCAGCGGTTCCGAAGGGACGTTGCTCTCCAGCCAGGTTCGGGCTTCGCTACGGAAAGCCATTTGTTCGGATGTAAAATTGAGATCCATGCTTCGTCGTACTTCCTTGTCGTTCTGTGTAGTTGCTGGGTAGTTTCTCGCCCCGTCTCGCTCGCGGTCTACGATTTGTCGGTGAAGTTGGCCTCTCGTTTTTCCAAGAACGCGTCGCGCGCTTCCTGGGAATCCGACGACTTATACAATTCCAAGGTGAGCCCCTGTTCAAATTTGTAGCTCTCCTTGGGATCCAGCAATTCGATCCCGTTCAGCGACAACTTGGCCAGGCGCAGCGCCTTGGGGGATTTATCCGCAATGCAGCGCGCGAGCTTCATCGCTTCATCGCGCAGCTTTTCTTTGGGCACGATCGATTCGACACCGCCGAGGCGATACGCCTCCTGGACATCGATCGCCTCACCGGTGTAGAGCATGCGGCGGGTCTTCTGCATGCCGAACAGCCGCATCAAGTGGGTCGCCGCGCCCAGCGCCCCGCGATCGATTTCGGGAAGAGAAAACGTGGCGCACTCCGACGCGATCACGATATCCGAAGCACCGGCGATTCCGATGCCGCCGCCGATGCAGTAGCCGTGAACCGCCGAGATTACCGGGATGGGACAATCGTAGATATTGCCGAAGGTGTCGTAGCAGCCGCGGTTCACCTCGAGAATCTTGCTGCTGTCTTGCGCGAGTTCCTTGATGTCGACTCCCGCCTGAAAGCCCTTGCCCTCGGCGCGAATCACGACGCAATTGACGTCCGGGTTTTCGCCCAGGGCCTTGATCCCCGCTGCAAATTCGAACCAGTCCTGGCTCCCCAGCGCGTTCACCGGCGGATTGTTGATCACCACTTCGCCAATGCCGTCATTTACTTCGATGTCGATTGCCATACGGGTTCCCGTCTAGTTCGCGAGCGCCGAGATCGTGGTCTCGGCTTCGCTCATGATTCGTTGGATCAATTCTTCACAGGTTGGAATGTCGTCAATGACCCCCGCGATGCTGCCGCCGGGCAGGTAGCCGTTGATCGGATCGCCCTCCGCCATGCCCTTCTTCGCGAGCATTGGCGCGTTGGCGGCCATGATCGTCTGGGCGTTGGTCAGCCGTTGGTTGCGGCGCATTTTGAGCGCGCTGCTTACCAGTTCGGAAACGGATGCACCGGACGTTTTGCGGAAGGCGAGCCCGTTGCGCAGCGCCAGGAGCAAGCGCACCAATGGCGACGCTTCTTCGAGGCGCCTTACCAATTCATTCATCACGACGCGTTGGGGCAGACCGTCGATCTGTCTCGTGACGACCACATCCGCGACCTCGGCGGCCAGGAAACGATCGGTGCTCGTCTTGGGTACCGGACTCTCCTGGGTCAGGACGAAGCGGGTTCCCATCGCGATTCCGGCGGCTCCGAATGCGAGCGCAGCCACCAACCCCCTGCCGTCCTTGAAGCCCCCTGCACCGACGACAGGGATATCGACGGCAGCGGCAGCAGCGGGCAACAAAATCGAAGTTGGAACGGGTCCCGTATGCCCACCGCCTTCCCCGCCCTGAACGACCACGATGTCCGCACCCAACTGCTCGGCCTTCTGCACGTGTTTCACGGCACCGCAGGTCGGGACACATACGACGCCCGCGTCTTTGAGAGTTCCGATCAAGTCCGCATTGGGGGCCCGGTTGTATCCCGCCGCCTTGACTCCCTGGCGGATGATCGCCTCAGTAATGACATCGGCGCCCGGCGCGTCCATCAAAAAATTTACGCCGAACGGTTTGTCGGTCAGCTTCTTTACGTCCAGGATCGCGGCCTCGACTTCAGCTGGAGGTATGGTCGCCGCCGCCAAAAAACCGATCGCGCCAGCATTGCTCACCGCCGCCACGAGCTCGGGGGTCGCGACCCATCCCATGCCTGTCTGAATGATCGGGTAGCGGATACCCAGTCGGTCACAAATTTCGGTGTGGAGTGCAGAAGACAATCGGAGGATCTCCAGGGGGAGGGGGCTCTTTTCAGCCCGGGACCTCTTTGGTCGCAATTGCGTTTGGATCCAACTGCTCGCGCAGAATCGTGAGTTCAGCGTCGCTAGGCGCGCGGGTTTCACCGACGTCTTCGGTCACCAATTCGAAACTCGTCGCCGCGACGACCTCGTCGATCGTGACACCGTTGTGAACCGACACGAGCCGCATCGCGTGATCCGGGCCGCCAAAGTCGATGACGCAAAGGTTGGACACCACCCGCCGGATTTCGTGGAAGCGGGAGCCCTCGGGACCCAATGCCGCGGCGCGGTCGTAGCCGAGTCCCGAAACGACGTCGACTTTCTCTACGTATACCTTGGGACTGTGATTTGGCACCCAATAGCTCGTGGTGTGATTGATCGTGTTGCCCGGCGCTCCTCTCAGTCCGAGGAGTTGAACCTTGGGCTTCTTGAAGTCACCGATGCAGGCGATGTTCTGGTTGCCGAAGCGATCGATCTGGGTCGCGCCCATCATGACATGGCGACGTCCGGAAGCCACGCACTCGAAAATCGTGCGGTACGGCATCCAACTTTCGACGATCGGTTCGGGGCCGGGCGCCCCGCCAATGGGTTGGCAAGTCGAGACGATCGAAGCCACGCCGTCGGTCAGCAAGATGTCGGGCTCGAAGGTGAGTTTGGCCAGGCGCGCGCCGAGTATCGGCAGGTTCCCGATCGGACTCACCAAAATTTCTCCGTCACCTCGAAAGCATTCTGCAATCGCGACCGCACATTGTTCAGCTCTAGTGAATTCGCTCATCGAGACTTTACAGCCTCCTGATATTCCTTCTCCGAGGACACATCGAGGTAGCGCTTCTTGAACGCTTCCCAGGCTTCGAGATCCTTTGCCGTCGCGGCGTATTCTTTCTGGAATGCTTCGTCGCGCTCGTAGTCCGGGGGACACTCGGTAAAGTGCGCTCCGTTTGGGGCTTCGATCACTCCGTCGATCATGGTGCGGTTGATCCGCAGGGTGTGGACGCTGGCTTGCTTGATCAGGTCCTGGGTTGGAACGATTTTTTCCACCGACATGAATCGGCGCTTGGCCGCAAGGCAGTAGAGGTCGTCGAAGAAGGGGTCCGGGCCGAGAAACTGACCGTTGCCCGATTCATCGCCGCGGTTCATGTGGATGAGGGCCACGTCGAGTTCCAACGCGGGCATGGCGATGAAGGTCTCGCCGTCGTCGTAGGGGGATTGGATCCGCTTGAAATCGGGGTTGTTTCTTTCCAGATCCGATCCCAGGCCCGCGCGAGTCGGAAGGAATGGAACCCGATGCACGGCCGCCAACAATCCCCATTGCAGCATGCCTTCGTCGAGTTCGACTGCTTCGATCGAAGCGGTCTGTCGTGCGATTCGGAAATGGGGTTCGAGAGGAATCGAGTCCAGGGAGACAAAGCCGTAAATGACTTTCTTTACTTTGCCCGTGGCGCACAGCAGCCCGACGTCAGGGCCGCCGTAGGAAACGATGGTGAGATCCTTGAGTTTCGAGCGAATGATTTCGCGCACCAGCGACATCGGCTTGCGTCGCGAGCCCCAGCCCCCGATCCCGATCGTCATGCCATCGCGCAATTCGTCGATGACTTCCTGCTCGGTGGTTCGTTTATCCACGAATCGAAACCTTTTCTCCCGAGAGTCGCGGGCGCGGTCACAGGCCGCCCGGATCACCACGAGTCGATTGGGCAGTGTTCGGATTATCGCGAAATGTCCGCCCAGATCGCGCTATTTCGCCGACTTCCCGCAGGGGGCTGGCTGTCATCCCGGAACGAGGGGGTCTTGATCGATGCCGCCGGTATACAATAACGATACGTATCGTTTCTGTAAAGCAAGCCGGATCGGCAGAAACAGGTCCGTCCAGCGTGCGAGCGAGTCCCCGGCCCACGATACTTTCGAGATCAGAGGTCGCGATCCCATGAACCTGCCCGAAGCGCAAGCCCTGCTGGCCCATTTCGTCTCTCCGTATCGGAGTTGGCGCCGCCGCGAGTTGATCGAACTCGTCGGCCACGAGCCGGTCAAGATCGCCACCGGTAAATCTGGAACCGAGTATCGCCTGGAAATGCACGTGAGCGTCGGGTCGAGCCGCGACCCAACCCTCACGGTTTCGGGCAGCGCCTGCGAGGTGAACAGCGATCGCTGGTTCAAGCCGCACGCCACTGTGGGTTTTTCGGTTTCCGAGGACGGAACCGTGGCGTTCGAATCCGGGTTCGGCCTGCTGGCCTGACGGGTAGCGAACCCGGCGGCCTAAGATTCCGCCGCGATGACTTCGGGGCGTTCGCTTTCGTGTGGTGACGAAGACTGGATTGCCGGCGGCGCCGTACCCACCGCTTGGATGTGAGCATTCCCGGGCATGTCCGGGAGCAGGATACAGCCCAGCACGATCGCGATGAGAAGCGCGACCCCGAGCCCTAGTTCGCGTACGAGTCCGCGCGATCTGCGGTTGCGAACCAGCCGTTGATAATCGGATTGCACTCGTGACTCCCGTATCCTGCAAGTGTGATTTGCGCTCGTCTATCGACTCGTA
Source organism: Myxococcales bacterium (assembly GCA_022563535.1). Lineage (NCBI taxonomy): Bacteria > Pseudomonadati > Myxococcota > Myxococcia > Myxococcales > Myxococcales bacterium. Next base: position 31,143 of record JADFNE010000024.1, on the reverse strand, counting down.
TCGGGGTCTGGCTTTAGGCGTCTGGCAAATTTTCTACTCACGCAGCGCGCAGGCTCCAAATTATCGCAACCTTTGCTGTGATAGGCGCTGTGATAGGCTTAGTCGCGCATGCGTGCACTCGGGGAACGCTTTGGCATTGATTCGCGTTCTGCAACGATCTGCGGGTCCGTTGCGCTCATCTTCATCGTTCATGCGGTGTATCTCGCGTGTGTCACTGAAGACGCCTACATCACATTTCGCTTCGCCAAGAATCTCGTTGCCGATCACGGCCTGGTATGGAACGTTGGCGATGCCCCGGTCGAGGGATATACAAATTTTCTCTGGCTGCTGATTTCCGCCGGGATCCTCGGGTTGGGGCTCGACCTGCCGCTTACAGCCCAGTGGATCGGCGCGGCGGCAAGCCTCGCGACCCTGCTCCTCGTGTACCGCTCTGCGAAACTGCTGGGTTGGACAAGCCGCTTTGCCGCGCTTCCGTGCCTGGCCCTCGCCTGCTCGGGTCCGTTCGCCACCTGGGCGACATCGGGGATGGAAACCAACGTGTTCTGCTTGTGGATCACTGCGGCGGTCTATCTCCATGCGCGCTTTCTCAACACCGGACACACAAGCGATGCGTGGCTCGCCTACGGGTCACTGTTTCTCGCAACCCTCACCCGTCCCGAAGGCCTGTTGATCGCGATGCTCATGGCTGCCGCGTCTGGCTGGTCCGTGTATCGCGCGGACCAGCGCAAACGCGCTTGGGTGCTCACGTTGCTGCTCGCGCTGGTGGGCTATGGCGTACTGGCCGGGCTCTATTGGCTCTGGCGTTGGAATTACTTTGGCGACTTCCTGCCCAATACGTTTTACGCCAAGACGGGCGGTGGCGCCGCGCAGGCGCTTCGCGGTGCACACTACACCGCGCTCTTTGCGCTCCATTTTGTCTTGCCCTGGATCGCAGTCCTCGGTCTGGCCACGTTTGCTCGCAAGAGAACCACACCGGATGCGACTCCCGCTGGAGATGGCGATCGCGGCTTGCTTCCCCTCTGCGCGGCGATCGTCTCGTTCTACTCGGTCTACGTTACGTGGGTCGGGGGGGACTACATGGCGATGTACCGGTTCTACGTGCCGATTCTTCCCTTCCTCTATTTACTCATCAGCGCGGCACTCCACCGGGCCATCAGCGGAATTGGCTCCAATCAGGGCCTGGCCCAGGGGATCAAGGCCGCAACGTTGCTCGGTTTGGCTGGAAGTCTGTTCCACTCGACACCACTCGAAAGCAATTGGGTCAAAAAACCCGAACTCATGCACGGCAACTATCGCGGAGTCTTGACCGAGCGCTGGTATGTTGCGCGTCATCAGTTGATCGGCGAGTTCTTCGCGCACTATGGGCGCCCGGGAGAAAGCCTCGCGACGGGTGCGATTGGGGCGGTGGCATACTTTTCGGGACTCGCAGTCTACGATGTTCACGGAATCACGGATCGTCACATCGCCCATCGGAGTCATGGGCGAGAAGAACTGGGGAGCGGACTCCCGGGACACGAAAAGACCGACTACCCCTACATCTTCGCCAAGCAACCCACTTTCTATATGTTCAGTCGCAGGCTTCGCAAGGAACCCCTGGCCGGGATCCCGCTGTTGGTCGACGAAGTCGATGAACTGGTCGCGCGGGAGTACCGGGTTGGTTCGGTCTTCTTGACCGACGCGATCAATGGACAATCGGGGTACTTTTCTTTTCTCGAACGACGAGATCGCAATGCGGCTACGCCAACCCGAGCGGCAGCTGGCAAAGGGGCGCCTTGACCTCCAAGTTGACACTCAAGACCGGGCTTCTCCTATTTGTGATCGCAAACGGCCTGGTGATCAACTGGGCACTGCCCCGTCTGCCCTGGCAACCCCAACAGGTCACGACGCTCGACTACACCAAGGCCTTCATCGAGCAAGGCGCCCACGCCGACTCGTGGAAGGCAATGCGAACCGCGCTCTTCTACACCGACGAACCGCGCAACAAGCCGCTCTATTCAGCTCTCTACTTCGACAACAATGTTCGCTTTCAATATCCCCCCTCGAGCTTACTCATACTCAAAGCGCTGCGCGGGACCGGTCTCGCCGATCCGATTGGCGACCAGCGACTGAACCGGATTTCCTGGTGGTGTATCTGGGGACTAGCTGCGGTGCTCGCACGGGTGTTTTTCCTCGCGCGAAAACGGTTTGGTCTCACGCATGAGGTTTCGAGAAGCTCCGAGATTTTGTTCGCCGTGCTGGCTTTCGGATTCACCCTCACCTTCTACCCAATCGTGCGCGGCTACTACCTCGGGCAAATTCAGGTCTGGATCGACTTGTTGATCGCGGGAGTGCTCTGGGCGTGGTTGGAGGGGTACCGGCGGACGAGCGGCGTATTCCTGGCGTTGATCTGCGTGATAAAACCCACCTTTGCGCTTGTCGTCATTTGGGGTGCTGTGCGCAAGCAATGGGAATTCATCAAGGGCTTCACCTTACCGATGGCGTGTTTCGCTCTTGTCTCGCTATTGGTTTTTGGCTGGGACAACCACACCGACTACCTCGGCGTTCTCTCATACATCTCCCAACAAGGAGAAATATTTCATCCAAATCAGTCGATGAATGGCCTGCTCCATCGCTTGTTCCACAACGGCGATTCCCTTACCTGGGATCGGAACCTGCTCATGACCTACCACCCCTGGGTGCACGGGGGCACGCTGGTGAGCACCCTGGGGCTGATGGTCGTCGGGCTATTTCCGCCTCGCTCTGGTCCGCGAAGCGCAGGGCCACTGGAGCTGTCGATCGTTGTTCTGTGCGCAACTCTGGCTTCACCCACAGTCTGGACCCATCACTATGGGGTGACGCTGCCACTGTTCGCCATCGCACTGCCCGCAGTTCTCGCACTCGAGTCGCGCGAGCGAGCGCGCTACCTCGCACCCCTGCTCATCAGCTTCATGTTGATCAGCAATAATTTTCGCTTGCTCAACCGCCTCGCCGAGACAAACTTCAACATTCTCCAATCCTATGTCTATTTCGCTGGCTTGATTTTCCTTGCGCTGCTGGTTCGGTTGTTGACCAGGGTCCATCGCAGTTGAGAAGCATCGAAGCGTCAGTTTTGGACGTGGGCACACAACCGCACAGGGTTAAGTGATGCCGATCTTTTGCCGACATTGAGCTTGTAACGAGATAGTGCACACGAACTTCCGGCTCCACGGCGAAGGGTCTTTCAGTAATGCCGCGATTTTTTGGTGAATTCTTGATCGCCACGGGCGAAATCGAACACCGTCACCTCCAAGAGGCGCTGGAGTTGTGCGATCAGGTCAACCTCCGGATCGGCGAACTCGCGGTTCGCGAAAACTGGATGGACAAGGGGCAGGTTCGCGAGGTGCTGGAGAAACAACGATCCATTGATCGGCGCTTCGGTGAAATCGCCGTTGCGATGGAGTTCCTCACCGAGTCACAACTCCAGACGCTTACTCATCAACGCACTACGAGTCACCTCTATATCGGCGAATCCCTCGTGCGGCTCGATATCGTGACGCGTTCCGCGCTGGAAGATCTGCTCGATCAATACAAACACGAAGTCTCGGCCTTCAACGAACGGAATCAAGCTCCCGTGGAAATCACTCGCAACCGAATTGCAGCGCTGACCCTCGAAGCGTTGCCCAGGATTGCCTCGAGAATGGCGCGCCTTCAGATCTTGACCCAGTGGGGACCGGAGTGGTTCGATGACCCAGCCCTTGAACACCGACGTTGGATCGAGGTTGAAGGCGGGGAACACCTCATCATCGGCATCGCGGCAAGCGAGCAACTCGCCCACCAGATCGCGGCTGCAATGCTCATGTGCGAGCCCAGTGAACTCGATCCCGGCGACGCCGATGACGCCCTCGGCGAATTTCTCAATCTGTTGATGGGCAGCGCCAAAACCGCGGCATGCAGCGACACCGATGAATCTCGACTCACACCGCCCCGCGGCGACAACTTTCCGACTGAGGGGTTCGGTCTCTATCTCGTGACGAACCGAGGGCCGGGCTGCGTGCTATTCCAGACTGAGCCTGCCAGCGAATAGTCTGGCGCGATTCCCGGAATCGGTTCCGAACCTGCTCCACGACTACAGCTACAGCTACAGCTACAACAGCGACCGAAGCGCCCGAGCGAGTCGCTCGTAGTCGTCGAGTTCGTTGTAGAGCTGGGCGGAGACGCGCAACATGGGTCTGCCAGATTCCGGGCAGCTGAGCACCGGCATCTCGATTTTGTGTTGATGAAACAGGGCTTCCTGGAGCGGGTTGAGGTCGAGCGCTGAGGCTGAAGACTCCGCTTCGAACCGCGCGCTCTCGGGCAGGTGAAGTGTCGCGAGGCTCCCCAACATATCGTCTGGGCAGGGAAGCTCGACGCCAAGACTGGCTGCGAGCAGAGCACGCCCCTCGACTGCGAGCGCGTGGTTGCGGTCCATGACTTCGGGCCAGCCGCCCGGGAGTAGCGAACCCAGACAGGAGATGGCGCTGGGGACACACAACCAGGGTGTGATGTCGCGGGTTCCCGTCCACTCGAACTCCGCGCGAAAGCGCGCATTGCCCACCAGGCCGGCGTTGGCCCCGTGGCTGATGACCGCGGGTCGAACTTGTTCTTGCAGATCCGGGCGCACATAGAGAAAGCCCGCACCCTTGGGCGCGCAGATCCACTTATGACAGTTTCCGGTGTAATAGTCGGGAGCCAACGCTTCGATGTCCAGCGGAATCATCCCCGGGGCATGCGCGCCATCGACCATGACCTCCACGTCGCGCTCGTGAAACAGTCCGATGAGTTCCGCCAGAGGCATCAGCATCCCCGTGGCGCTGGTTACGTGATCGACCAACGCGAGCCGGGTGCGGGGGGTGATGGCATCTCGCATTCGCTCCATCACGACATCGGGTCCGGCGATCGGAAACGGAATCTCGACTACCACCACCCGGCTCTGTGTTTTTTGCGCGACGTATTCGAGAACATTGCGCGACGCGTTGTACTCGTGACTGCTGACGATGAGTTCATCGCCGGCGCGCAGTGGCAGCGACCGGAGAACTGCATTGAGCGCGGTCGTGACGTTTGGCAGAAAGGCGAGATCGTCGGGGTTCGCACCTACGAATTGGCCCAGGGAGCGGCGCGCCGCAAGCAATCGCTCGCGTGCCATTCGAGTCAAGAACGTCGCGGGCTCGCTCTCCAGTTCGACCTGCAGTCGGTGGAGTTCCGCGAGTACGACTTTTGGACAGGCGCCAAACGATCCGTGATTCAGATACGTGACTTCGGGGTCGAGTCCCCAATGGGTCTTTAGCTCGGAAGCTTTGGGGCTCACCATTTCAAGGTTCTCACGCATCCCGCTCATGTGATGGATCTAGTGATGAAAGAGTCGCAGGCCGGTGTGGACCATCGCAATGCCGTAGTCCTTGCAGGCAGATTCGATCTCGGCATCCCGAGAAGATCCGCCGGGCTGGGCAATGAACTTGACGCCGTGCTTCGCAGCGTGGTCGATGTTGTCTCGAAAAGGAATGAATCCATCGGAGACCAGTGAAACCCCCGTCAGCTTCTGAATCCATTCCGTCTTCTCTTCGGCGCTCAGCACCTGCAACTCGCCTTCGAGCAGCTCGCGCAGGGCGACTTCTTCGAACTGCGTGAGGTCTCCTTCTAGATATCGAATGCGCCAATTGATGCGTTCCTGACGCTTGACGCCGGACTTGAACTCGAGATCGAGTACGCGTGGATGACGACCGAGATGCCAGGTGTCGGCCTTTTGTCCGGCCAACTTCGTGCAGTCGACGCGCGATTGCTGGCCCGCCCCGATCCCGATCATCTGTCCATCGAGGACATAACCCACCGAGTTAGACTGGGTGTACTTGAGGGCGATCAAGCCGAGCACCATGTCCCGCTGCGCCGCGTCGGTCAAGGTTCCGCACACCGGCGTGGCAACGTCGCTTGCCGTCACCACCCGGTTGTTGCGGTCTTGCGTGAGGCGCATCCCGAAAACTTCGCGGACTTCTCGTTCGGGCGGGACAAAGTCAGGGTCGCCGCGCAGAACGATGAAGCCGCCGTTCTTCTTCGAACTGAGAACTTCGAGGGCTTCCGGCTCGTAAGCAGGGGCCACGACTCCGTCCGACACGACTCCCTTCAAAAAGTTGGCGGTCGCGAGATCCACCGGATCGGACAACGCGACAAAGTCGCCAAATGAACTCTTGGGATCCGCACCCCGAGCGCGAACATAGGCACAGGCTTGCGGCGTGAGATCGCTTCCCGCCACCTCATAGGCCCGTGCGAGGTCTGCGTCCAGGTCGACCGCGACGGCGGCACCGGCCGGGGAACAATGCTTGAAGCTCGCCGCGGCGGGCAGGTCGAGGGCGATTCGAAGCTCTCTCACCAACTGCCAGGCGTTGCTGGCGTCGAGGTAGTTGATCATCGACGGATTGCCATTCAGCAGTTCGATCGGAAGGCTCTCGGGATCGATGGGCACGGCTTCGGCGAATTCCTGGTGGGGATTACAGCCGTATTTCAGTCTCATCCAGGGGGTCTCCAAGAGTTGCAGTTGCCAGCCGTCGAGCCGTCGACATGAGGATGAAGCAATCGGCCGCATTCCTCAATCCTCAACGCGAATTCGAATTCAGACCCACGGGATCTGCACTCCATACTTCGCGTGCGGCCGCCGCAAGATAGATGCTTCCCGCGGCGAAAAGCAGCTCTCCCGGGCCGGTGCTCTCGCGTGCAGCGCGCGCAGCCTCGCCTGGATCGGGAACGACCTGCAGGGGCAGCTCGGGGTTGCGCGCGCGGATCGTCGCGGCGAGATCTGCTGCCGGGAACGAGCGGATCGGCTCTGCACAGGTCACCACGACTTCGTCCGCGAAGGGCAACAGGGCCTGCAGAATCGCGTCGAGGTCTTTGCCCTGAGAAACCGAGAGCAAGAGCGTGCCACGGTTCAACGGGCGCCCTGCCAGAACTCGAGCCAGGGCGCGAGCGGACGCTCGGGTATGGGCGCCGTCGACGATGATCCAGGGATCCTCGCACAGGACTTCCAGGCGGCCGGGCAGGCGAGTTTGCGCGAGCCCCAGACGTCCCGCCGCGAGGAACTGCTCGCGATCAGGCTCTCCGAGCAGGTCGAGCGCCGCCAGGGCGATCCCGGCGTTGTCGAGCTGATGATTGCCCAGGACTGTCAGATCGTGTGGGTCCGCCGCTGGAAAGTCATCGCCAATTTTCAACAACGGTGCGCCGATTTTCAGCGCGCGCGCTCGCACCACGCGTTCGGCCTCGGGCGATAGCCGCCCCATCAAACAAGGGATTCCAGGTTTCAGGATGCCGGCTTTTTCGGCCGCAATTTCAGCGATGCTGTTGCCGAGCTTGTCCGTGTGTTCGAGTTCAATGCTGGTAATGCAGGTGACCTGGGGCATCACCACGTTGGTCGAATCGAGACGACCGCCGAGCCCTACCTCGAGGATGACGTAGTCGAGCGCAGCCTCGGCAAAGATCAGCAGGGCAGCGGCCGTCGTCGCATCAAAAAAAGTTGGGGAGTTGAGCGGCTCGTGCTCGCGCAACCATTCGACTTCGGGGCGCAGGCGTGTCACCGCATCTGCCAGCACCGCTCCGTCAACTTCACGGCCCGCGATCCGGAATCGCTCAGTCCAGCTGTGGAGATGAGGCGAAGTAAAGACCCCCGTCCGCTTCCCGGCAGCGGTCAGCGCGCCCTCTGCAAACAGGCAGGTCGAGCCCTTGCCCTTGGACCCCGCGACGTGAATCACCGCCAGTCCCTGCTCGGGCTTGCCGAGCCGGTCGAGCAGGGCGCGAATGGGGCTCGTGCTCAATCGCTCGTTCATCAGTTCGGGGCGACGCTCGAAATTGATCAAGGTCTCGAGATACCGGCCCGCGGCCTCACTGGTCTCGATTGGGAAAGTCATCGTTGCTCGGTCTTCTCTGGGTAATCTTTGGATATTCACTGGCGATCATCGAAAACGGAAGAGGCGGCCGCAAGCGACCGCCTCTCCGCGTCCAACCGTTTAACGATCGACGAGATCCACTCGACTCGAAGAGCCGAACAGACGCTCTACTGGACCATGTACTTCTTCCAGGAGCGATACTCCTTGACGGCTGCGCTGGTGGTCTCGATGGCGGGGAAAAAGTACTTCACCGCATGGCCACATTCCTGGCAGATCTTGTAACAGAACTTGAACCCGTCTATTTCGCGCATGCTCCCGACCGTGAGCCGGTTCGCGTCCGTGCAGCATTCGGAGGGTGTTGGAGGGGACACGATCCTCCGCGGATAGTCGTTTACGGGCTCTTCGTCGTTTGTGTACGTAATGATGTTCTTGGTCAAACGATGGGAGCGTTCTTCAGAGTTCTTCTTGCGGATGTTACTGCCTATTCGCCTCAACTCGCTTTCCTCGCCAGTGACCCAAATCCTTCGTAGCTTGCCACTCGGCTCAGCTCGTGGAGAAGGGGTGTTAAGTTCTCGTACGGATTGGTGCACGGTGCACCATCCGCGTATTGGAAAATGTCTTGTTGCGGGTCTTCGCTCAGTTGCAGCAGGATCGAGCTTCGAGTTCCATAGCCTTCGTGATGTACGCAGGTTGCACCCAAGGGTCCCGCCACACCCTCGGTTCCGTCGTGGCTTCGGCAGATCTCGCCCAGGCCCGCGAGCACCCGATCGCTCGAAGGCAGATCGGCCGCGCCAGCTGCGTTGCCAGCCAAGGAGGCCGTCAGAGACTCCACCGCCTCCAGCGTACGACACGTCTTTGGATGCGAAAGATCGTTGGGGTCTGCATTGCCGATTACGTGGACGCCGGGCTCGAGGCGGTTCACCGTTAGCTTGGTGTTCTTTGCGTCCTTTGAATCGTCATGGACCACGGCGAAGGCGTCGTTCCGATCGGCCACGAACAAATTGAATGGGTTGTACAGATCGGACCCCAGGGATTCGAAGTTTGTTGCAGCTTTTTCAGCGCTAGCAAAGGCCAGGGCATCGAGCACCAGCAGGCCTCTGGAGCGACGACTCGAATCCGGCTCCGGATTGGGTCGGTTTGTAATCGCAGCGAAAACGCCGTCCTGATTCAGGCCCAACCATGTCCCGCCAGCCCGCAAGTCTCGCGGAGCCAGAATCGTGCTCCCATCGGAGAGTTGTATCAGCGCAGGGGCCTCCACCGGGCGGTCGTAGAACTCGTCTCGGTTCGCCGCTACCACCAGCGGCGCGCCGTGAATTCGGCGGTGAATGACAATCAGGGTACACATCTGGCAAGGTCCGGGGCGTGGGGTCGTCCATCCGGTACGGGGCAGTCCGGAAGGATCCAAGGCCGACCAGTGTACCGGGAATTCCCCGCAATTGCAACCGTCCTCTCGGCGCGAGTTTCGATAATTCCTGTGCAACTTCAGTGACTTCCAAGCTAATTGGTGTGCAAGCACCCCACAGGTGGCCGACGCTGCGTCCGTTCCCTTGAGTACAAAGGAGGCACCCTGGACGGATCGAATATGAGAACCCAATTCTGGCTTGCCCCGCGGGCGCAAGCGACCGTCCTTTGGCGGGTCGAACGTTGTATGGCAAGTTGATCGGGCACATGTCGATGACTTTTCAGACGGTCGTAAAGCTTCCAATCGGGCTGCTGCTATGCGGGTTCGTTCTGGTCGCGAGCGTTGCGCCGCGGGCAATCGCGGACGAGGACCGCGCGCGAGAGCAGCGTCTGCTCCGCCAGATCGAGGCTGAAATGCAGGTCGAGGGCGAAATGATCAAGCGACAGCACCGCAACGAGACTGCGACTTCACGGGACGCCCTAGGTGCTCATGCTCAGCAAGACGTCGGGTCGCTGGGGGCAAATTCAAGCGCGCGCCTGGCACCGTCGGCCCCAGAGATTCGAGATCTTCCCCGGGCGATCTTCAGCGAAGAAGCAGTCACGATCGCCCCGGGCACAGCTGGCTTCGACAACGACCAGAAACTCAAACTCATCCGGCTGTCGTTGGACGCGGACAGCGACGAAACTCCCGAGATCGTTCGCTACGTCGATCGCAAGACCGGCGCCTGGATTCGGCAGGAGGAAGACCGCAACTACGACGGCAGGATGGATTCATTTCTCCGCTTCGAGGGATCTCAGTTGATCGAGCGGAGTCTCGACAGCAACGATGACGGCCGGCTCGACATCTTTGAGGTCTACGCAGGTGGGCGCATGCTGAAGAGATCCCTCGATCGCGACCACGATGGCGTCGTGGATGCCTACTACGACTACGAAGGGCGCTATCTCGCCCGCGAGCGCCACGACGCCGACAACGACGGCGAAATTGACCTGGTGATCCAGTACCACGAGGGCAGGCGCGTCTCCTCAGCAGAGGACATGGACCGGGACGGCCGCACCGACACCTGGATCCGCTACGAGTACCGGAACGGATATGAAACCATCAGCCGGATCGAATCCGATCGCGCTGGCCGCGGTTTTGCGGATACGTTCGAAACCTTCGACGCAGAGCAGGGCAAGGCCATCCTCGCCCAACGAGAAGAAGACCTCGATGGAGATGGAAAAATCGACGTGATTTCGATCTACCGCAACGGAAAGCTCGTGCAGCGAAACATCCTCAAGCCAGAAGTCGTTCCGCTATAGGGATACAAGGGGTACCGAGAGGGGTACGGGGGACCGGGAGGAATCGACCGTAGTGAGCACCGGTCTCGCAGCGACGCCCACTACTCGCCTTCGATCGTAATCACACCCTTCTGACGCTCGCGAAACGCCCGGATGCGTTTTCGTTCGAGCAACAACATCATTTCTTTGTTGCGCTTTCGCACCCGGCGGAGCTCGACCATCAACTCATTTTCCGTGAGCCCACTCTTTTCGAAATTGACGTCAAACGCGATCGTGCTCTCGCCACCGTCAGAAGCAAGCACGGTCACCTGGACCTTGTTGGACCCTGGATCGACGGGCACGAAGCCCGAAAACGAACCGTCGGGAGACAAGTGGACGTCGTAGGAAATGTCGTGGGTGGTCAGGTTCGTGATCACGACGTCATCGATGTTCGCAAACGACACGCCGCGCAGAAACGCCAGAATCTCACCGGGGTTCCTCACCGGTGTGTAGGCGCCACCCGTCAGTCTCGCCATCTCGGTGGTGGCGACCGGAGACGCGAGGGCATGGCGCCCCAATGCAAAGCTGTTGATCGTGAGTCCCGCCTTGCGGGCGAGGCGCGCGGCGCTGATCGCCACCTCGGTGTCTTCGGGGTCCGCCACGTCGCCGCGCCCAAAAGGAAAAGTTGGAACGCCGTCGGTGAGGAACTGCAGCAGATGCCTGGCCCCGGGCCGCGCAACACTGCGAGAGCCCGACAACCCCACCAATTCGACTACAGCGAGATGGATGGCAGCAGCAAAGTTGGTGGCGCCGTGCGGGCCTTCTGCGTGGATTTCGCCGAGCACACGGATCACGGACGCAAAATCGTCGGTCAGTAGAATTCGCAGTGTGGCGTCTTTTTGATCCGGCGCGTTTCGCTCGCCGGTTTCGAGATCCACATCTCCCGAAAAGGTCAGGACTCCGACCCGGCTGCGCCCCGGGGAGAGCGAATCAACCAGCATGCGCGCCGCCTGAATCTCGGCGCTAAGGATGCTGTCTGCTGGATCGCTGCAGACGACCTCGTCCGGATAGCTGCCGGGAGCGATCAGCTCTTCGTGGGGGTTGAAGCCGATCTCGCCATTTTGATCGACATCGATGCCACTCGGGAACCTCGTCGACTTGGAGACGTCGATCGCGATCATGACATCGAAATCGAGCGGGTCTTCCGCGCCCGAACGTGCAGAGCCGCGAATTGCAGCGAGGTGAACACGGTTTCGAACGGTCTCACCCGGAGCTGGGGACACGATGTCGATCACGACCGTCGCGGCGTCGCTGCCGGATTCGACTGTGGCCGCAAAGGCGAGAGCGCCGCCTGCGAGGGGCGAGAGCGCGGCGAAGCAAAACCACAAAACGAGGACGGGAATCGGGGACCGCATTGCTGCCAGTCCCGTCGGGAGGGTCACGGGGAGATCTCGCGTCCCGCGGTGAGTGGCGACTGGGCGAAGTGATCGATCTTCTGCAATCTGCCGGCAATTCTCGCCAGAGCTTCCAGGGTCACGTTGCCCACGGCCTCAAAACCAGCGGATAATCGGCGAGGCTGTCCACCGATCTCGGAACGGCTCGCGGCAACCGGGGCTTCAGCTTGAGAACACTGTTGGTTCGCCAGGGCGATCGACGCGCGCAGCGAGGCCTCTGCAAAAATCTTTCGGCCGGTTTCCAACTCCTCATAGTGGCTATCTGCCGGGAACGTCTCGACGTAGCCAAGATCATGCGCGGACTCCCAGAATATTTCGCGGTAGATCCGCGGCGAGTTGATATCGCGTACGACGGGTCGATCTCGCTCCCCGACATTCCCGAAGAAGATCGCACTGCGAATGCGCGAAAACTCCTGTTCGACAATCCATTCCTCCAACAGACTCTGACTCCCCAGGCGAGCCTGCGAGGGAGTACCCGGGCTCGCTTCCAATGCATCACCGTCAATCCAGCTGAGCCAGATTGTATACGAGGGCGTCGTCCCGGCAGCTAGCACCCGAGCAAGTTCCAACAACAGCGCTGCGCCCGAAGCCCGCTGGTCATTGAGGCTCGGCGCAGACAGCGCTTCGGGGGATGTGTCGTAGTGGGCCGCCAACAGCAGCACGTCCCGAGAGTGGCCCGGAATCACCGCGGTCAGATGAGTGAGTTTGAAGGACTTGCCCGCGTTGTCGGCTACCGACACCTCCCGCTCTTTCAACTCGATCTCGAATTCGCTCAGACTGCTTCGCAGGTACTTCCGGAACTGGGCAGAGCCCTCGCTTCCCGAAACCCGGGAGCCAATCTTGTTGAGCGCGCGCATATGTCTCCACGCGGCCGGGGCGAAGAACTGTGCACCGCTCGCATTGGATCCCTGCCAGCCCGGAACGTCACCGCGCGTACTCCCGGACCCAGTTGACTGACAGCCCGTGAGCAGCAGGCAGACGGCCAGCGAAAATCCCAGGCAAACCCGCCCTGCGCCCGATTTCACCGTGTGAATTTTCACCATTCGTTCCATCTGCGACCCGATTCCAGAATCTGCTTGCGAAAACTATGGGGTGAAACTTGCGCGTTCTCTGCCGATTGGGGTTCCCGACGGACGCAAATCACACGATCCAGTGAGGAGCGGAGCCACGGAATGCAAACTAGCCTTAAAACACGAGAATGATGTCGCGCTCGGGACTAGTTTCGACTTTTTCTTTGCAGGGTTCCGCTCTTATCTGACACATTCGGCTTTTGCCGACCACTTCATTAATAGGTGTCCCGTCCTCACGGGACTCTTCAGAAGTAGGAGGCAGGGATTCACCCCTGTGAGCCCTGTCTCCTTCATTCTTGACTTCTGGCTCCGCTCGCCACTGGCGTGCTGCCCCCTCCCGGTCCCGGGAAGGTTCAAGGTCATATTGTTGTCTCGAGTTCACAGTGCCACGCTTTCGGGCGTCGACGGCGTTTGCGTCGAGGTCGAGGTCCGGATCAGTTCCCAGTTGCCTCGCATCGACATCGTGGGTCTACCCGAAACCGCAGTGCGAGAAAGCGCCGCCCGGGTACGGGCCGCCATCTCGGCCATTGGCGAAAAATTTCCAGACCGGCGGATTACCGTAAACCTCGCCCCGGCAGGTCTGAAGAAATCCGGCGCGGGTCTCGACCTGCCCATCGCAATCGGGATTCTCGCCGCCGCGGGAGCGATCGAACACGGAGCGCTGGAGCACGCTGCCTTCATGGGGGAACTCGCACTCGACGGACGGCTGCGACCGGTGCGCGGAACCCTGGCGCTGGCGCTGGCGTCCCGGGATGAGGGTTGTACTTCGGCATTCGTGGCCGAGGAGAACGCTCGCGAAGCAAGCGTGGCCCCGGGTATCGCAATCCATGGAGCCAAACATCTGGAATTGATCCTCGCCCACCTGCGAGGTGCCAGTGCGATCGAAGTCCACACCCCACCCCCATTCGTCGAAGATCCGCCGACGTCAGTTCACTGTCTCAGCGATGTCAGGGGGCAGGAAGGCGCCAAGCGCGCCCTCGAAGTCGCCGCTGCGGGCGGGCACGCCCTGCTGCTCTGCGGACCACCGGGTTCGGGCAAGACGATGCTCGCGCGTAGACTCCCCGGAATTCTCCCACCCATGCAGATCGACGAAGCGCTCGATGCCACGCGAATTCACGGCGCGGCGCAACAGCTGAGTGCCGAGCACCCAATGATTCGGCAGCGGCCGTTTCGCGCTCCCCACCACAGCGCGAGTTCGGCGGGCTTGATGGGGGGTGGCAATCCCCCGATGCCCGGCGAAGTCTCCCTCGCGCACCGGGGTGTGCTGTTTCTCGACGAGCTTCCGGAGTTCAATCGCCGTTCCCTCGAATCGCTGCGGGCGGTGCTGGAAGGGCATTCGGTTCGTCTCGCACGCGCGGGATTCTCTTGTGTCTTTCCGGCTCATTTCCAGCTGATCGCCGCAGCGAACCCGTGTCCGTGCGGCTGGTACCAGAGCGGTGTTCGGGACTGTCGCTGCGACGACGCGACGATCGCACGCTATCAGCAGCGGGTGTCGGGCCCGCTTCTCGATCGCATCGATCTTCACGTGAACGTGCCCGCGCAGGCCTGGCGAGACCTCGAGCAACCCAGCTCGGGACCCACGAGCGCAACCTTGCGGGAGCGCGTCGTCCGCGCCCGCGAGCTTCAACATCGACGCGGCGTGCGCTCGAACGCCGAAATCCCGGACGCCCAGCTCGACCAATACGTAAAACCAACACCCGAAGCCAACACCCTGCTCGGGCGCGCCGTCGATGGGTTTGGGCTCTCGGCCCGAGCGGCGAGACGCGTATTGCGTACGGCGCGTACCATTGCGGACCTGGCGGAAACAACACACGTAGAGGCCAGCGCCATCGCCGAGGCTCTCACAACTCGAACCGAATCTCAGAACCGACCAATTTCTTGACAGCGACGCCCCCCCCCAAGCGTCGCGTGCAGTTGCGAACTTTTGCAGAGATTGGGTTGCGAGAAGCACTGACGAGCGACTCATCCGGCCCTCTGCATGCAAACTCCGATGGCGTCCCGACTCAAAAACGTCACTCGCGTGTTCCAAAATTGACACTTTGGCTCCGCCCTGCCCGGAAATTCAGACCTGCCCGCCGCCAAGTACCTGAATTCAAACGCCGCGCAAATCGGCACGGCAGCGCTCATTTTTGGCACCGAAAATGCATTGGAATCAGTGCATCAGTGCAAGGGAATCGTCGTCATGGGAGCAGCGTACGCAGTGCACGTTCCGCAAAACCGCCGAGCCATCAACTTGGAGCTGCTCTCCTATCTCCCCGAATCCATCACCCTGCTCGAACTCGTCTACGAAATAAGCGCCATCTCCAAAGACGACCAGGTCGTGATCGACACCGTCATCACCATGCTCGCCCGAGGGCGGGTGAGGCTACGGGGCACCTTTCGCGACTGCAAGATCTCCGAGTTCAGCAACTGAGGGCGTCCGCCCGGCTCGGGTTTTCCGAGATCGATTGATTCGCAGTCGCCAACCCAACCCGATGACCCCAGCGTGGTAGAGCCCGTTCGACCCGCAAATAATCCGATGCGTTTTTTTTGGGGGACCGTTGTGTTCATCGACGCGACGGCCAACCGGCAACGGCAGTGGGCAACTTCGCAATAATTCACAAAATTTCGCCTTCGCAGTGGCCCGGCTCCCACGACCACTGCGGATGGAGCCCCTCAATTACACCTGCGCTGCAGGAAAATTGCGGCTATCTTGCCTATCCGCGCAGCAAAGATCGATGCTCGAGAGGCTGAGTAGTTGGGTTGGTAAGTAGCTGAGCAGAGGAGGCTGTCTTGAGTCCACGCGATCGTTCTAACATCAATCTACAGCATGTGCCGTCGTATTCGTTGTGGCCACACCGGCTCATGCTCGTTCTGTTCCTGACGCTGGTTGCCAGTGAAGTTTCAGCGTACGACATCGCGGCGGGCTCCAGCCATACATGCGTGCTCGACGACATTGGCATCACGTGCTGGGGGTGGAACGAGAGCGAACAATTGAACGTGCCCGCCGGCCTCGCGAATCCCACAGTCGTCGTCTCGGGTGAAGCGCATAACTGCGCGATCAGCGACAACGGCGTCACGTGCTGGGGGAGCGGTGGCAACGGTCGAATATCCGTGCCGGGTGGGCTCGTGAACCCTACCCACGTCGCCGCAGGCTCCAAGCACAGCTGTGCGATCGACAACGTCGGTGTGACGTGCTGGGGAAGCAGCAACTTTGGCCAATCGACCGTGCCGGGTGGGCTGTTGAGCCCCGTCGCCATCACCACCGGCGAAAATCACACCTGCGTGATCGACTTCAATGGCGTCAGTTGCTGGGGAAGAAATAACGTAGGCCAGCTAAACGTTCCCGGCGGACTCGTGAACCCCACCCAGCTCGCCGCGGGTTACGATCACACCTGTGCAATCGACGACAATGGTGTCACCTGCTGGGGGGCGAGCATGGAAGGCCAATCGACCGTTCCCGGCGGATTGGTAAACCCCAGCGCCCTCGCCGCAGCGATTTATCACACCTGCGCGATCGACGACAGCGGCGTGACATGCTGGGGGCTCACTAGCTACGGCGCGTCGGCGGTCCCCTCAGGACTCGTGAACCCGAGCGACATTGCCGCGCACAGTTTTCACACTTGTGCGATCGACGACAACGGCGTGACATGTTGGGGGGACAACCAGTGGGGCCAATCGACCGTTCCCAACGGATTGATGTTTTGCCAAGAAACCGGCAGCTGTGCTCCACCGGTTCCGAGCCTATCCCCCTGGAGTGCCAGCGTACTCTGCATCGTTCTCTGTGGGGCCACCGCCCACGCGCTTCGCGGCCGACGCCTTCTGAAGGCTTGAGGCCCGGAGATCGAGCCTGATCTCCGGGCCCCGGGGCTCGTCCGCAGCGGCCAACCCCATCGCTTCCACCGCTGCGGCCCCGGCAACCGCAAAATCCCGCAATTCGAGCTAACTTGCGGCGCTCATCGCGGCCACCGGGTCGCTCTCGGGCACGACCGCGAGAGCCGCAGAACTAGAAGGGAATTTTGTCGATGTCGTCAGTTTCAATGAAGGGCATCGTGCTGGCCGGGGGTTCGGGCTCGCGCCTTCATCCCATCACCCTGGGCGTGAGCAAGCAGCTGCTGCCCGTCTACGACAAACCCATGATCTACTACCCGATCTCGACCCTGATGTTGTCGGGAATTCGCGAGATTCTGATCATTTCGACGCCCCACGATCTGGAGTCGTTCAGGCGCCTGCTCGGGGACGGCCGCCAATTCGGACTCGAACTCAGTTACGCGGTTCAGCCCTCACCGGGAGGTCTCGCCCAGGCATTCTTGATTGGCGAGGAGTTCATCGCTGGCGACGGGGTAGCGCTCGCTTTGGGGGACAACATCTTTTATGGCCACGGTCTGGTCGAGCCACTCGTGCGCGCGGCTGAGAGCGAGGACGGCGCGACCGTGTTTGGATACTGGGTAGCTGATCCCGAGCGCTATGGCGTCGTCGAGTTCGATGCATCCTTTCGCGCGCTCGAGATTGTGGAAAAACCGGAAAAGCCCCGCTCGAACTATGCAGTTGTAGGTATCTACTTTTACGACAATTCGGTAGTCGAGCGCGCCAAGGCTCTGGAGCCCTCTCCCCGTGGCGAACTCGAAATCACCGATCTGAATATGCGGTATCTCGAGACCAACAATCTGCGAGTCGAAGTGCTGGGACGCGGTATCGCGTGGCTGGACACCGGTACCTACGAATCCCTGCAGCAGGCATCCAATTTCATCCAGACGATCCAGGAGCGACAGGGACTCAAGATTGCCTGCCTGGAGGAAATTGCTTTTCACCGAGGTTATCTCAGCCGAGACGAATTGATCAAACGCGGAGAGGAGCTCCGCAAGAACAGCTACGGCGCGTATCTTCTGCAACTCGCCAACGAAGCGGGACCGCGCAAATGAAATTTTCCCCGACCCAGCTTCCCGAAGTGATCCTGGTCGAACCGGCCGTGCACCGTGACGATCGGGGTTTTTTTTTGGAGTACTACCACGTCGATCGCTTCCGTGAGGGAGGGATCACGGTCACCTTTGTCCAGGACAACCATTCGCGCTCAGTTCGCGGAACGCTCCGGGGATTGCATGCGCAAACCGCTCGCCCTCAGGACAAGCTCGTGAGGGTCCTTTCCGGCGAGATCTACGACGTCGCGGTCGATGTGCGCCGGGGCTCTCCCACCTTCGGTCAATATGCTGGCGTCACCTTGTCGGCCGAAAATTTTCGCCAACTCTTCGTGCCGGTGGGCTTCATTCACGGATTCGTGGTGACGAGTGAGACCGCCGAGGTCGAGTACAAATGCAGCGATGTCTACGATCCCACGGGAGAATTCGGTGTGAGGTGGAACGATCCGGCGATCGGAATTCCGTGGCCAATCGAGGAACCGCTGCTTTCCGAAAAGGACGCTGCGGCGCCCCTGCTCAGCGAAGTGGATCCGCAGCTGCTTCCCCAGTACCGCGGCTAGCGGCTGACCGCCTCAGGACGGGCGTGCCAGTTCGTCGACCGTGGGGGTTGGATCGGATTTTCGCGCGCTCTACTTGAATGCGAATTCGGCGGGCACCGAATGATCGCGATCGCTACGCGTCCTGGCAGTCCGAGCAATGGCCGTAGAGTTCGTGTCGGTGACGTAGAACCTTGAAGCCGTATCCATCTGCAATCGCAATCTGCGTGTCTTCGATGAGTTCTGATTTGAACTCGATGATCTTGCCGCACTGCAGGCAAACGAGATGGTCGTGGTGAGCGTGTTCGACCTCGTAGCGGGTGAGGCCGTCGTCAAAGCGATGCTCCTGGGCAAGGCCAGCGTCCACCAACAGCTTCAACGTCCGATACACCGTCGTGTAACCGATACTCGGCGCTTCCTTGATGACCACCTGATACAGCTGCTCGGCGCTGATGTGCTCGTGAGTGTCCAGAAATGCGATCAAGATGACGTCGCGCTGCTTTGTGTGCTTCAACCCCGTACCGTCGAGGTACCTCGCCAACTTTTCGCGTTCTTCTTCGTACTTCATAGGGGGTGGCCACCAACTTGGAGTTCGATGGGTCGCATGGGCTAGACCCTCAGGCGAGCTTTGCGAGAATATCTTCCGCGACTTCGGCGATGCTGTTGTCGAAGTCCTGGGACAGGACGCGGAGCTGACTCAGAACGCCCTTGCCGAGTTCGATTTCTTCCTGCTCGAGCAACATGAGCAGGGTCGAAAGCGCGTCAACGACAAGCTCGGCTTCGTTGCAATCCAAGAAAATTGAAAGCAGGGCGGTTTCTCGGGGCAGTCCCACTGCATCGCGAAAGGTCCGGCAAACTTCTGCGAGTTCGGGGGTGCCATGGGCGTCGCGCAAACGTTTGACGAGGGCATCCGCCTCGGCGCTGCGGCCGGTCGATGAGAAGAGCTTGTCGATTTCCTTGAGGTAGGTCTGGGTCGCCTGCTCGGTTCGCATCTGACTCGCCTCATTGCGAGGGCGTTCGCGGTCGCCTCTGCGCGAGCCGTCGCGCAACTGGTCGATCTCGGCCCAACTCCGCTTTCGTTCGTCGCTCATCTTGCGGCACTCCTCACGGCACTTGCTCAGATATCGTGTCTGTCTTCAGCCCCGTCTTCAACTGGCTCTGGGCTGAAGCTCGCTCGCTGGCCAGATTGTGGACCGCAGCAGAGTTCGAGCAATCGAGATCAACAGCCTTCTCAAATGCTGACAGGGCTTTCTCGTGCTGTCCAGTAGATGCAAACGCCAGGCCGAGATGGTTTTGGATCTCAGACGCTCTGGGCGCCAGCTGGCCTGCGCGATCAAGTCGCGAAATCGCGATTTCGTAGTCGCCCAGGTTCAGCGCGTCCGTCCCCTCGTTGTACAAGCGCGCGGCGCGAAAGCTCGCGCATCCCGCAAAATCAAGGGCCAGAAACGCGAGAATCAGCACCGCACTCAAATGCTTTCTCGCAGGATTTGCTCGGCTCATCGTCTTCACCTCAGCGCTCGACTGGAGCGAGTGTAGTCGATCTTTGCACAGAAACCCCCAAACCAGTTTGCACGACGCTCTAGCCCGTGGTAAAGGTCGGCTTCGTTCAGGAGGACTCCAATGATGCGCATTGACTCATTCCGCAGTCATCGTCATACGCGACAGACGCGATAGCGAGTTCCAGAAACGCGATTCCGATAGTCCGGGTTTCAGGAACAAGCCAGTCGCGAAGCACCGCGCCCTGTCTTTGCACCGCGCCTCGTCTTTGCACCGCGCCCCGTCTTTGCACCGCGCCCCGACCTCAATGATGACCAAAACGTCGTCGTCTCCTGGAGCCTTTCCCGATGAGCCACCCGTCCGAAACCCGATCCCGGCAATCGCCCGACCCGCGACCTGAATCCAGCGCCCCCTTGCGCGGTGGTACCGCCGAAGTGGTGAAACTCGCGCTTCCTGTGGTTCTGACTCACCTCTCGATTACCGCAATGCAAATCGTGGACAGCATCATGGTGGGCCAGCTGGGTTCACCACAGCTCGCCAGCGTAGGTTTCGGAGGAGTCTGGCTCTGGACGTTGACGTGCTTTTTTGTCGGCACCACGACCTGCGTCCAGACCTTTGTGTCTCAACACTACGGAGCGGGGAACAACCGCGCATGTGGAAGCTGGGCCTGGCAGGCGATCTACGTGCTGGGACCGATGACGTTGCTGCTCAGCACCGCCCTGTATTTTGGGGCCGGTCTGCTCGTCGGTTTCCTCGACCCGGATCCGTTGATCGCCCCCTACGCCATCGACTACATGCAGCCCCGCGCACTGGGGTGCCCAGGGTTGATCGCGGCAGTGGCGTTGAGTTCGTTCTTCCGCGGCGTCGGCGATACCCGTACCCCGCTCTATGCGAGCATCGTCGCCAACCTGTTGAACGCGGTGCTCGACTATGGATTGATTTTTGGCAAGTTGGGATTGCCCGAACTCGGTATCGCGGGTGCGGGAATCGCGACCTCGGTCGCCGAGTGGACCAACTTTTTTGCGCTCTTCTATTTCTTTCGGCGCGCTGCCGTCGCGCGGTCCTTTGCCACCCAGATGGTCGCGCCAATCAAGAGCGATATCCGGCGATTGATGCGCATGGGTCTCCCGGTAGGGGGACAGTGGTGGCTCGAGATGTCTTCGTATGCGCTGTTCCTCACCCTGGTCGCGCGCATGGGCGACGCCCCCATGGCGGCGAGCCAGGTGTTCGTTTCACTGCTGTCCATCTCTTTCATGCAGGCCTATGGCCTGGGCATCGCGGTTTCGACCTTGGTTGGTCGATACATTGGCGCCAAGGACCTGGCGGCGGCCGAGCGCAGTTTTTATTCGGGTGTGCGGTTGTGTCTCGCAATGGCCGGGGTCGTGGGTCTATTGCTGGTGTTTGCAGCCGAGCCACTGCTCAGACTCTATACCGACGACCCGCGGGTCCTCGAACTAGGGCGGCCCCTGATGTTGGTCGGTGCGATCTATCAAGTTTTCGACGCGCTCTCGATCATTGCCGACGGTGGACTCCGCGGCGCCGGCGACACGCGTTGGCCCATGGTGCTGCGCTTCCTGATCAGTTGGCTCATGTTTCTGCCAGCCGCCTACATTCTGGGAATCTATCTCGACGGCGGATTGACCTGGGCATGGATCGGCGGACTCGTCTCTACCGCCGTGCTCACCGCGGTGTTGATGGGTCGCTTTCGCGGAGGTCGCTGGAAGCTGATCGAGATTTAGCAGCCCGTTGAAAAACCCTTCGGTCGCCAGGCACGGCCCTTCACCCCGATCTCTGCGTTGCGAAACCGCGGCCGTAGCTACGGCTACGCCCACGATTCCGCGCCTTGATCTCGGGGCGAACGACCGCACCTGACTCGGTCAGGGTTCTTCAACAGGCTGCTAGCCGGAGAGTCGTATCCGGGCCACGATGGGTAGATGGTCCGAAGCGCGCCGGGAGGACGGTGTATTGTGCGAATACACTTCCTTGATTTCGGCGTTGATCGAGTAGATGCGGTCCAGCGCCAGAACCGGCCGCAGGGCGGGAAACGAAGCCGGCCACTGCTGGTTTTCATGCCGCGCAAATTCATTTTCGAGTCGTCGGGTGGCTTTGCATTTGCGCCAGGCATTCATGTCGCCGAGTAACACGGCGGGCCCCGAATTGAGTTCGGGGTGCTGCAACAACGATTGAACCTGGCGCGATCGCGTGCGATCGACCAGGGACAGATGGGTAGCGATTACCGAAAGACTGCGTTCCGAATTGCTAAACTGAGCGGCGAGCACCCCTCGTTTTTCGATTCGCGAATTTGAGATATCGAAAACGGAACAGGACTCGATCGGAAAGCGGGAAAGAATCGCATTGCCCTGCTCGCCGCGCTTGTGGACCCGCGTCGCCGCAAACACGAAGTACAGACCCAGTGCACTACACAGCGCGAGCAGGGGATCTTCTTTGTCGTACGGGCGCAGGACTTCCTGCAGGGCGATCACGTCGGCGTCGAGTTCGGAGATGACGAAACCCGCCCGAGCGGGGTCGATCGCCGCGCGGCCGTTGACCCCACACCAGCGATGAACGTTATAGGTCGCGATCTTCGTCTCTTCGCCGAGACTCACCGGCGCGTGCCCAGCCGGAGGCGGCACCACTGAAGGCGCGGGCAGCGCTGGGGCCTCGGCGGCGGCTCGGATGGCGCGACCGCTGGCCAAAACCCTGGCGAGCGGTCCCGGCCTTTCCTTCATTCGCTTGGCTTTTTTCTTCGCCCGCGATTTTTTGCGGCGCAGTGCCAATTCAATACCCCCAAATTCCCGGCCACCGTGCCTCAATTGACACCATTAGTCTGTAGGTCGACACATTTCTTATCGGAGATTACGCAGAGATCACAATGAGAATGCCGACTCTCGCCGCGAAGCGGTCCAGATCGACGACAAAGGACTGAGCCTCGGCTGATGCGGTTTCACTACGATATCGGCTAAGGGCGTAAATCTCCAGGGATAGGCAAGTGGGCGCCTAGGCTCTCGAAGAGCCGTGCGAATCTGATTTCCAGCAAAAGGGGGACGGCGAAAGCGCCGATAGGAAGGGCGCCATGGCGCGCAGAAAAAAACCTTCACCGATTGATTCGCTGGTGGGATCGGAACCGGTGCGCGAAGCCGCTCGCGCACTGATCGCAGCGGTGCAACATGAAGCCGCCGACCGATCCCTCGGTCCGAAAGCCTACGCCAAATCCATCCGCGAACTCGAACGGATGCGAGGGCGTCCGCTCATCTATCCGATCCTCACCTCCGGTGCGGGAAGAGGTGCAAGGGTGTGGCTGGCCGACGGCACCATGAAGCTCGATTTCATCGGCGGCATCGGGGTCTACGCGTTTGGCCACAACGACGCGGAACTCCTCGAAACGGCGGTCGTGGCCGCCGCAAATGATGCCGTCTTCCAGGGACATCTGATGCCCGGCCCGGAGGAACTGCGCTTGTCGCGAGCGTTGCTGCGACACTCGGGCCCGCGCCTCAAGCACGTCTGGCTTTCGTTGTCGGGGGCCGTGGCAAACGAAAACGCCCTCAAGATGATCTTTCAAAAACATGCCCCGGCCGAGAAGATCGTGGTCTTCGAAGGTGGATTTCACGGTCGCACGATGGCGACGGCCGAGATGACCGACCGCCCCGCCTTCCGCGAGGGCATCCCGTTGAAGGGCAACGTGCTCTACGTGCCGTTCTACGACCCCAGCGATCCCGATTCAACTGACAAAACCCTGGCCGCGCTCGAGGGGCATCTTCGCAGATACCCGGGACAAATTGCCGGCATGTGCTTCGAAATAATTCAGGGAGAGGGCGGGTTCAACACCGCACCGCGCGAATTTTTTGCCGACGTGATGGGTCTCTGCAAGGAAGCGAAGATTGCGGTGTGGGTCGATGAAGTGCAGACCTTTGTGAGGACCGGCGAACTGTTTGCGTTCCGCAAGCTCGAGTTGGATGACCTGGTCGACATCGCTACAGCGGGCAAGTTGTTGCAGGGCAGCGCCACGCTGTTCTGCAAAGAATACAACCCGCGACCAGGTCTCGTCGCCGGCACCTACGCGGGGAGCACCGTCGGCATGGCGGTGGGCGCACACATGATTGATCGCCTTGAAACTGAAGGCTATCTCGGGTCGGAAGGACGCATTGCGCTGCTTGGGGGGCGTATCCGGCGACGCTTCCAATCTCTTGCCAAGCGCATGCCCAAGACGATCGGCCCCTGTTCGGGCACGGGAGCCATGCAGGCGTTCGTTCCCTGGAACGGCGCACCCGAAGTCGTGAGTGCCGTTCTCAAGGCGGCGTTCGACGATGGCTTGATTCTCCTGGGGGCGGGTTCGAACCCGAGCAAGATTCGCATGTTGCCCGCGGTGAACACGACGGACGAAGAAC
Organism: Myxococcales bacterium; assembly: GCA_022563535.1. Lineage (NCBI taxonomy): Bacteria > Pseudomonadati > Myxococcota > Myxococcia > Myxococcales > Myxococcales bacterium. The sequence goes on along the minus strand of JADFNE010000024.1, from coordinate 6,786 downwards.
TCGAAGCCGGTTTTGCAATCCTGGAGAAGGCCTTGGTCCAGGTGCGCGAAGAGCTAGGACTCCCGTGCTGATTCTACGGCCCATTGCGGCCGAGGATCTGGACGACCTGTTCGTCCTGGCCGAGCAACTCGATTCGATGAACCTTCCGCGCGATCGGGAGTTCCTGAAGCATCGCATTGCACACTCTGAGCATTCCTTCGCTCAGCACGGCAATTCCAACGATCCGCCAATCTACGTCTTTGTGATGAAAGACCAGGAGGCGGACAAGGTCATCGGGACTTCGATGATCATCTCCAAACACGGCGTTCCCGGCAGCCCGTACTACTGGTTCGAAGTGTCGACCGAGGAGCGGAGCAGTGTCGAACTGGGAAAACGCTTCGTCCATACAAAACTCCGGCTGCGTTCCACCGAAGATGGGCCGACCGAAATCGGCGGCTTGATCCTCGACCCGGCGTACCGCAACCACCCGCAGAAGTGCGGCAAAGCCCTTTCGATCGTGCGCTTCGCCTACATGTCGATGCACCCCGATCGATTCCAGCGAGAGATCACGGCGGAGATGCTCTCTCCGTTCAAGGAATCGGGCGGCAACCTCCTGTGGGACGCGTTCGGTCAACACTTCACCGGGCTCGATTACCGCGAAGCAGACCATCTCTCGGCCCGCAACAAACAATTCATCGCCGATCTGTTTCCGCGAGATCCCGTCTACGCAAATCTGTTTCCAAAGAACGTGCAGGAGACGATCGGTACGCCGAACGAGACCGCCAAAGCCGCGGTGCGAATCCTCGAGAAGATCGGCTTCCGCTACCTCAACCAGGTAGATCCCTTCGACGGGGGTCCTTACTACGGTGCGTCGCGAGACGCGATTACATCGGTACGCGAGCGACGCGAACTCGTGCTCCCGGGAGACTGCAGCGACGAACACGATCTAGCGGGGGCACCCCTGGCGCTGCTGTCGAGCGAAACGCAGCGGGGTTTCCGCGCAACCGTGGTCCCAATAGAAGAGTGGGGCACGCCTCTTGTTACCAAGGAATGCCGCGAAGCCCTCGGCGTAGCGGCTGGAGAACGGGTAACCGTCACACCGCTGCCATGAGTGAAATGCTGATCAGTACATCTCCGGCCGAACCGGAGCGCGAACTCGGACGCTTCCCGATCGCCGACGCGGCCAAAGTACGCGCAGCTGTAGACCGAGCCAAGCACGCGTTTCCCGATTGGCGGGATGCGGGGTTCGACAAGCGCGCCGCAGTCCTGCGCCGCTTTCGCGATATCGCGTCCGAGCGGGTCGACGAATTTGCGCGGCTCATCGCGCTGGAATCCGGCAAGGCACTCTGGGACGCCAACGGAGAAGCCAAGTTGATCGCCGCCAAAGTGGACACGAGTCTCGGCCTCGGCATGGAGCAGGTCTCCGTGCAGGATGTCGGTGGCGGCGCACGAGCAACCCATCACCCGCGCGGCGTGTTGGCAGTCTATGGACCGTTCAACTTCCCCGCGCATCTACCCAACGGACACATCGTTCCCGCACTTGCGACGGGCAACACCGTCGTATTCAAACCGAGCGATCTCACCCCGGCCACCGGCGCGTTCATGGCGCAGCTATGGGAAGACGCCGGGCTGCCGCGCGGTGTACTCGAAATTGTTCAAGGCGGTGCCGATACGGGTCGCGCTCTCGCCGAGGCCCCGGAAGTTGACGGCATTCTCTTTACCGGCTCCTATGCCGTGGGGCGTGAAATCGCGGAGGCGGTGCTCGACCAGCCGCACAAGATCCTGGCCCTGGAGATGGGAGGCAAGAACGCGATCGCGGTGCTCGACGATGCCGAACTCGACCTCGCAGTCGCGGAGACCGCGCTATCGATCTGCGTCAGCACGGGACAACGCTGCACCTGCGCGAGCCGGATCTTCGTAGCGCAATCGATCGCCGATGAATTTGCCGACAAGTTGATCGCAACCCTGCGAGAGATTCGAATCGGTCACCCGTTTGATGACGGTGTCTTCATGGGCCCGCTGATCTCCAAGGGGGCAGCCGCAAAAGTCGAACACTATCGAGAGTTCGCACTCACGGCCGGAGGCGAAAGAATCCTTCACGTCGATCCCGGGCTTCCCTCACCCTACGTGGGCCCCGGACTCATGCGTTTTCATAACGCAGACCAGGACCATCCCTACAAGCGCGAGGAAATTTTTGGACCCGAGGCGGCTCTCTATCCGATCAGCGACCTCGACGAAGCGATCGCGGCCATCAACGATTCAGATTACGGGTTGGCCGCAGCGGTCTTCACTCGAGAGCGACGTAGCTTCGACTACAGCGTGGGTCGCATTCGCACTGGAATCTTGAACTGGAACAAGGGGACCACCGGAGCGAGTGGCAAGCTACCCTTTGGCGGACTGGGGAAGAGCGGCAACGACCGGCCCGCCGGCATTACTGCTTCTATCTATACAACCTACACCCAGGCACATCTCGAGAGCGAAGGTGGATTCAGCCCGAACAGTTTGCCACCCGGCTTTCCCAGGCCCAAGGACGGGTAAAGGGCTAAGTAAAGGACGAGTAGGTGCAGATCGACAACGAACACCAGGACTGCGACTACCAGCGCACGGTCTTGATGGGCGACCCGTCCCACTTCAGCGTCCAGGGCGGCGCCAACCCCCACACCCGTACGCGCTGGGGTACGCTGCGCAAAGTAGATCGCGAGCGGGCGATCGAACAATGGCGCGGCCTCAAGCACACCCTCGAAGATCTCGACATCCGGGTCATCGTCGTACCGCCCGACCCGGAGCAACCGGGACTCGTCTATCCCGCAAACGCGGGATGCCAGAGTGATGTCGACCATCCCGACAGCGTCAAGTCAAAGGTCTTCACCCTTTCAAACCTGCTACCGACTCGCGCCGGAGAGAAGGCCCACTACCGCCGGGTGCTCGAAGCCGAAGGCTTCTTGATCTCCGAGATCGACGAGCAGTACCGCTTCGAGGGCGAAGCCGATTTCTTTCCAGCCGGCGACGTCTATCTCTTTACCCACGGTGCGCTCGAGATTCAGCGCTTCGTGCCGACTCTCGCCATCCCGCCCTGGAAACGGGTATACGGGTTTCGCACCGACGTTCGGGTGGAAACCCTGCTGGCGCCCAAGATTGCCCCGACCCCGATCATCAAGGTTGGTCTCGTGTTGGAAGCGCACTACCACGGCGACACCGCACTATGCGCCTTCGGGCCGAGCCGCCGCGAGTTGATGGTCTACCGCGACGCGATCGATGTCGACGACATGAAGCGACTCACAAAACACTTCAAAGATCACATCCTCGAACTGTCCAAAGAAGACGCCCAACACTACGCAGCAAATTCCTTCAGCTACGAACGCGAAGGAGACTGCTTCCTGGTCATGCCCATGGGCGTATCCGATCGATTGCAGGATCAGGTCCGCGATCGCGGCGTCACCCCCATCACCGTCGACGTGAGCGAATTTCTAAAGAAGGGCGGCGGCTCTGTTAAGTGCATGATCGGGGATCTGGGATTGATCGCGAAGGGGCGGGTGGTGAGATCTTCTGCAGTTTCGGGGGGTTGAGCGGGTTGGTCGTTGAGGTCATTGGCGGCCCTGAGAGTTGGAGCCGTCCCAGAGCCGTTTGAACCCATGATTGCGTCCGCATACCCGTGCGATTCACTCGGCATGAAGTGGCCGTAGGTGTCGAGCAAGACCTTCGCTGAGGCCCATCCACCCTGCTCCTGAATCCACTTTAGCGGCGTGCTCCGGGCCATGTGGAGGCTCGCCCAGGTGTGGCGCAGTGAATGGGGAGACAAACCCCGGTGAGGGCCGACGGTCGCTCGGACCAACTTCTTGAAGACTCGTTCGCGGAAGTTCGCTGCCCTGAGAAATCCACCATTCTCGGCTGGGAACACCAACAAGCCTTCTGGGATCGGAAACACGTTGGGTTGGAACCTCGCGAGTGTGTGCACTAGATCGTTCGAGAGTTCGACGATGCGCTCGCGACCCGTCTTGGTCGGACCGAGTTCGATATCGCTCGAAAAACTTCGCGCAATTCGGGCGGTCCCGCCTTCGAGATCTACGTCTTCCCAGCGAAGTGCCGACGCCTCGCCGATTCTCGCCCCCGTGTGGGCCAAGAACAGCAGCAAGGGATGGTGCTCGGTGAACTCTTCGGCGGCCAGGTTCAGAAGGTCGGTCAATTCCTCGGCGGTGAATACCTTGGTGCGCTCGATCTTGGTCACAGTCGAAGAAGCCCTCCGGCGCTTCCGTCCACGCTTCCAGGCTTCTACGGGGTTGGTCTCGATCAACTCCTGACCCTCTGCATAGCCCAGGATCATGCGCAGCACGTTGATCGCCATATCGATCGATTTCGGGCTCCTGGGTCTGCCCGAATCGATGCAGTGATCATAAAATCGCTGGATGTCGCTTCGCTTGAAAGTACGGAGATCGAAATCGTCGAAGAACGGAACGAGATGTTTCTCGATCTGGAGTCGGTAGGTGCGTGCAGTGCCGGCCGCAACATGGCCAGCGGAGCGACGCTCGAAGGGAAGGTCGATCTCCCGGGAGAGCCAAAGCTCAGCGAAGTCTTGGAACGTGATTTGATCCTGTTTCTCGGGAGGGTGGGATTGATAATTGCCCAGAACGAGCTTGGCGTTGATTTCCCTCGCGATCGTCTGCGCGTGAATTTTGTCCGCCTTCGTCGGGCCGAGCCGCTTGTCGCTCCGGCGGCCATGCGCATGGGTGCGGACCCACCAGGCATCGCGATACCAACGGACTTTCGCTGCCACGGCACTACCTCCAACTGAACCATACCGAAACCATCACGGTCTTCGGCGTTTCAGGCTTGAAAGAATTTCGTCAGCTGTCTTGGACTCGGCCACAGCGGTTTTCGCTCGTTCCGCAAGCCAGTCTTTGAGTTCAGTAATGGGAATCAGAACTACGCCGCCCAAGCGGAGATGCGGGAGTTCAGGGAGTAAATCACGCAGCTTCCGCTCGCTAATACCCAGCGCTTCTGCGGCCTCGCGTGGACGGAGAGCCACTCGAAGCGGTTCGATCGTTTGCTGAGTGCTTTTCACGTTCCGGCTCCAAGCTCCGACTCAACAGACGGCCCTGAAGCTGGTCCGTCCCTCCCGTCCACTGTGTCCAGTAGGCCCAGATCAGCGGACAAGCTGGACGGGTCGGACGGGTCCAAGAAGCTGTTCCGGCTCTCTCCATCCTTTGAACCTTCGAGATACCGCGACCACACCTCGGTGAATTGCCCAGGTTGATAGCCACGTCTTCGTGTGCTCCCATTCTGGATTCGCTCTGGCTGGATGCCGAAGCCTCGCAACATTCTTGCGACCCGATTTCCGTCGATTCCACGTCCCTGTCGAAGCGAATTCCAAGGTCGCTCCGACATACCATTGAGAAAACTGACTGCCTGCTCCGTAAACGCGAAATCTCGATCGTCAAAAATCTCCCGAAAGTCCTCTAACAGCATGATCTCCAAGTCATCGTCCACTATCTCCCCGAGTGCAGAGGCGGCCCGGCGCGCACGGTTTGGCCAATCGCCACCGGCAGCCTCTGCGATTGCGAACAGGGGGCGCCAATTATCTGCCAGCCGATTCTCGAATCCCTGCGGAAGTACGGGGCGCATTCCCCCTAGCGTCTCCATAATGTCGTCCGTCCATCGTGCACAGCGCCTCGCAACCTCGTGAATATCCGGGTAGGACTCAAGAAACGAAAACTCTCTGCACTGTTCCGAGGGACGCTTGCGGCGCAGTTCGACAACGATCGACCGATCGATGATCTGCGGCACTCTCGGCAATCCGATCTGCGCAATGGCCTTCGGGCACCACGAGGGATATTCACGTGGCCGGTTGTCCTCACCCTCGCAGAGACGAAATGGAACTCCGCGACGATGACCCGCGTTGAAGAACGTGACCAGCCGCATATCGCTACTCAGGTAGGTGTCCCCTTCATCGCACAAAATTGTGGGAATGCGCTCGGCACTCCGATAAAGCGCCGCAGCAGTCGTTGCCGCGCTCAAGAGTGGACGCGGGACCACACGAGCGATTACATCCAGCAACGTACTTTTCCCACAACCCTTGGTTGGGGCGGTTATCAGAAGAATCGGCGAGATTGCGAATGCCCCATGAGCGTGCGCATGGGCGATCCATAGCGCGACGGCATCGCATGACTCGGGATCAAGGACGATAAAGCGCCGGATGGCCTTCGACAGGCCGTCCAGCATGTCCGCCCCGTCCACAACCTCCGGCCACAGTTCGATTTCAGTCAGGGTCAGGCCACTTCGCGCCTTCCGGAGCGGCTTATGTTCCTCGGCGTAGATTCGATCGAGAGTCTTGAATGAAATTCTGTGACGACACGCGATGTCGCTGCGTTGCCGACCAAAGTCGAAATCGTTGAGTTCTCCGATTTCTGCGCGGAGGTCCGCTTCCTCGCTACTCATTCCGCCAATTTTGGTATCTTTCAACATGTTCAATCTCCAAGCGCCCGAATGGGTCGCTGGTGCCAGCCGGCGGCCCTTCGTTTTGTCGGTTCCGCTCATTTGCTCGTTCCGCTGTCGCCATCAGACGCACGATCGCCCGCTAAAACTGCTCTCACCGGGCTGCCGCACAGCCGAGCGAGATCCCGCCTGCGCTCAGCGGTCAGGAGTTCGCGGACCGAATCCACGAGCCCGGGGTCAGCACTGCGGGCGAGAAGGCGAATGCCTTCGGGCGAGAACGCAAAGAGCGCCACAGTGAATTCGTTCGATTCCATCCCAACTCTCCTTTCGACAAGGAAGGCATCGCTTCCTCTACCTGGTCATGTCGACGTGGAGAGC
>JADFNE010000023.1 GCA_022563535.1 Myxococcales bacterium | reverse complement strand
CGGCGGTGCAGCTCTCGCCCTGGTCGGCGCCGTTGGCGTGCTGTGGCATGCCCAGCCGGATGATGCGCCGATCAAGCAGCTCGCTGCGTGGCAGCGACTCGCGAGTCCCGGGGACCTGTCGGCGGCTCACAGCCGCCTGGAGGGAGACTGCGGTGCGTGTCACACCACAGTCATCGGAGCGTCACGGACGAAGTGCATCGCATGCCACGCAACCGAAGAGCGGCTTCTGATCTGGCCTGAGCTGACCTTCCACGCGTCCGTCCGTGACTGTAGGGCTTGTCATCCCGAGCATCTGGGCGCAAGCGCACCCCCGACGCGAATGGACCACGTGGCCCTAGCAACGATGGGACTCGGCTTGCTGACAAGCGGGGAATCCGAAGCCGGTCGGTCGGTTGCCCAGCACCTTTCCAGCTGGATCGCGGAATCCCCGGTCGGCAGCGATGAACCGGGGGCAAGTCGCCTAGCACCCGCCGAGGCGGTGCTCCAATGCGCGACCTGCCATGCGGAGAGCGACGCGCATCGGGGGATGTTCGGGAGTGATTGCGGAGCGTGTCACGGGACTAGCGGCTGGGTGATCCCGGAGTCTCGGCACCCTTCCAACGCTTCAACGGACTGTGCACAGTGCCATCGTGCCCCCCCTTGCCATTCCACCCCACACTTCAAGAAGGTGTGCGCCACAGTGGCTGGCCAGCCAAACGCAGCAGTCCGCGACTGTCATTCCTGCCACCAGGTGACGGCATGGAACGAAATTAGGGCGGTGGGCTGGTACCAGAGCCACTGAGTCCTCGAATGAGGCATAACTCAGTTTCTGTACCATTGCCGCCCATGGCTGAACTCCAGCAACAAAGATGGAAACGTCTCTTGCTGCGAACGGTCCTGGTGATGCTCGTACTTGCGGTCGCCGGTCTGAGCATCACGTTGGGTATGCGCCGCTCGGCGCAAAAGCGCATTGCTGAGGCCACCAAGATCGCCGTACCGCCCGGCATCGATTCGCTTGAAAAGGTAAGGCTTGGCGGAGTCGACCAGTGGATCCTTATCCGGGGACACGACGCCTCCGACGAGGTACTGCTGTTTGTTCACGGCGGGCCAGGTGTGCCCAACATGCCGCTGTCCCACCTGAACGCGGATCTGGAGAAACGATTTGTGGTCGTTCAGTGGGATCAGAGAGGCGCCGGGAAGTCTTTTTCCACCTCCGTTCCGCCTGAGGCGATGAAGATCGACCAGTTCGTTTCCGATGCCCGAGCTCTGACACAGCGCCTGATCGAGAGGTTTGATAAAGACAAGATCTACTTACTGGGGCACTCGTGGGGATCGGTTGTCGGGGCCAAGACAGCGGCGAGGTATCCGGAGCTCTTCAACGCCTACATCGGCGTGAGCCAGGTAACCAATGTCATGGAAACGCAGAAGTTGCTCTATGAGAGAACGCTAGAGACAGCAAAGTCGGAGTACAACGCCTCCGCCGTTGCCGATCTTGAAGCGATCGGTGCACCCCCGTTTGCGCGGCCGGACGACCATCTCCTCGCCTGCGAATGGCTGGCGAAATTCCAAGACCGTTCGATGGTCGCGAAATGGAAGGTGGTAGGCGAGATGGTCAGCTCTCCGTACTATTCAATTGGCGACCTGAACCGATTTCGAAAAGGAATGCGCTTTTCGTTAGACCATCTCTGGGAGCCGCTCGGGGACGTGGACCTGTTCGAAGAGATTCGATCGTTTGAAGTCCCCGTGGTGTTCATCCAGGGGCGCAAAGATCCACTCATCCCCGGCGAGCTGATCGATCGATATTTTAGCTCGCTCGTCGCACCTCGAGGGAAAACGTTGGTCTGGCTGGAGGACGCCGGGCACATGCCGCACTTCGAAGAGCCCGGTGCCTTTCAACGTGCCGTTTTGAACGCAGTCGATCGGTTGACGGGGGATCATTCCAATGAGCAATTTGCTACTGGGGTGCCCGAATCATCGTGCGATTCCGAAAGGGCCTCAACCTCATCATAAGCGGATCATCGCCTCGGCGGCCGACTCCCTGCGCATGTTGACATGATACCTACGAATGAAGGTAATGCAAAATCCAACGCTACCCACAATAAGGAGAGAACACGATGAAGCGAACGATCACGGGAATGACACTCGTTTTGGCGCTCTTTTTCACAGCGACCGTCTGGAGCCAAGAGTCGACGATGGAGCGTGGGAAGATGGGAATGGGAATGATGAAAATGGGGGAGTCGCCCCAGATGGAGACGTGTATGCAGATGATGGGGAAGATGGAAATGGAGGATATGGAGACCACGAACGAGGCGGTCGATGAGTTGGTCGGGCGGATGCGAGCCGCTGATGGCGCGGAGAAGATGGCCGCGATGGAGGAGCTGTTGACGGTATTGGTCGCGCAGCGACGGCAGATGCACAAAATGATGCGGGGCATGCCGAAAATGATGTGCGGCGGAATGATGGGAATGATGATGAAGTAGGACCCACGGTCTACGCGGCCCTCCGATGGTAGTAAGTAAAGTTACCTCCGAGTCTCTCTCTACTGTCGACGGCACCCACCATATTGAGTTCGTCAATTGCCTTCACGATCAGCTGGTTGTCGGATCCCTGGTGATTTCGCTCATAGTGGCAATGCTCCGGATTCTCTTTCACGGCCTTTTGCAGGTGGTGTTCGCTCAGCGGAATGATCTGCGCAATATATCCGGATTTAAGGTCATAGCGAAGCTTGGGATCGTTGAGCAGGCGTACTGTAACTGACGGACGCCAACTGGATTCAAATTCAGGTGCAGGTCGAGATGCATGCGGGTAGACAGAATAAATGGTGGAGCCGAGCGGGCTCGAACCGCCGACCTCTGCGTTGCGAACGCAGCGCTCTCCCAGCTGAGCTACGGCCCCACGAAACTGGAATTCGGTCCCCCGCTAGAGCTCGGGGAGACCGCCCGATCTACCAACCCCTATATAGAAGCTATCGGCTGGTACAGACTCTCGCTTGCGCGAGGTTCCGCGGGCGAGGCGAGACGGTAGGGCGAAGGATTTTGGCCGTCAAGGAATTGGGGCGCTTCCACCGGGCGGGCGGATCGACTGGCCGGGGCCTTTGTCGATCGACCCGCCTCGGGCGGATACGCGGGGAGTGGGTCAGGGGATGACGTGGGGATTCGCCGCGCTCTGACCCAAAGTGCTTTCGCCCCTATACGGTCTCGAAGAAGTAGGTCATTCGAGTCTGGAGCGACGTTGCGAGCTTGTGGAGCGTCGACATCGAGGCTGCGCTCTTGCCGAGTTCGATTTGAGAAATCAGGCTCACCGAAAGGCCGGTGCGGTTGGCGAGCTGCTTGAGGGTCAGCGGGCGCGAGTGGCGCAATTCGCGGATGCGACCGCCCACGACCGAGTTGAGACGGGTTTCGAGATCGATGAGCAAACCCTTCTCCGTGATGGCGTCGTTCAGCACGGCGCGGAATTCGTCGGCATCAATAGGCTTCTGGAGATAGTGGAACGCTTGGTTCTTCATGGTCGCGACTGCGGCTTCCACTGACGCGATACCGGTAGTGGCAATCACGCAGAGGTCGCTGTCCTGGGCGCGAATCGCCTCGAGGGCCTCTGCGCCACCCGTTCCGGGCGATACGTCGAGGACCACGATCTGGTAGCGATTGTCCCGGATTTCGGATGGAATCTGGGATGCGTCCGAGAGTGCGGTCACGCGATGGCCGTCTTCGGCCAAAACGTTCTTGATGGCGAGATTGGATTCTTCGTCACGATCAACAACGAGAACATTCAAGTAATGCTGGCTGCTCATGGTTCTCCCCTAGCGTAGAGTCGGCAACACCTCGGCAAGGCCGGTGTATCACTCCCCATCTACAACGTGCGCCGAACCCATCTAACCCTCGAACTTTTCAAGGATTTTTGTGTTCGGCCTTACAGGAGAATCTGTTCGGTATTTCTACCTAGTTGCATTAGCTCTGAATTGAAATGTGTCGGTATTTTTTTGGGCGCTGCTGGGAAAAATCTACAGGTGTGGCGGAAAACAGACGCTCGGGTGGGCCAGGAAGAGCTCTAGGGCGACGGAGGAGTGGGAGCGGGGCTTGGCGATTGCGCGGGCTCGCCGGCTGGGGCCGCGTCCGGATTGGGCGGTGTCTCGGGTTCGCTGGCGGGATCGGGACCCGTGACTGGGGCCATGAGCCAGGCTTTGCTGAACGCCGCGGCCGGGGCGTTGACCTCGATCACGCCTTCGACCTCAAAGCGAACGGGTCGTTTGCCCGGCTCTTCAATGCTCCACCACGATGGGACACTCAAGCGCTCGAACGACACGTAGGGCCCGAGCACTACCCGCACCCCGTCGCGCGACTCGATCTGTCGGACCCGGTGGTCGACCGTGTCCACCCACAGGCTGGCGAAGTACTCCGTGGGGCCACCCGCTTCGTCTTCTTCTACTGCTTTCGCAGGCTTTGCGTTCTCGGCCTTCTGTTCGGCAGTGGATTCGGAATTGGAGTTGTCTCCGTTACCTGAATCGTCGGCACTAGCGTCGATATCGACGTCTTCACCGAGAACATCATCAACCGGGGGCGCCAGGCGGGGGCGACGCACCGCGCGCGTCGGGTCTCCGATGACGTAGCAATCGTTTTCGCCACAGGGCGCCAGGCCCATCAGGTCGCGGTCGACGCCGAGGGTTTCCAACGCGGCCTCGAGCACGGCCCCGGAGTTGGACTGCAGCACGAATAGCGGCGGGAGAAAAGCTCTCGGGCGAACCAACAGCCGGGCGTTGCGCGCCGCGCTGTGTTGATCGCCCAATAGAATGTGTCGCTCGATCAATCCGCCGCTCGCCCGAAGCTCGAGTCGCGCCAGGCCCGTGGGATGGCTGACGAGGTCCCCCACCGCGACCGGTGGCCCGTCCCCGATGTGGAGCTTGAGCGTGTACCGAAGTGCCCGCACCCGACGACCGGATACGTTCGCAACCGCGACGGCGTCGATCACACGATCGGCCCGGGGAACGTGCGCCTCGGCGCGCGTCGGGAACGCCCCCATCCCAGCGATCAAACTGGAACAGATACACAGTAAAGTGATAGCGCGAAGCCACACCGCGCGAGCGCTTTGCCGCGTCGCTGTCACGTTGAGCCCGCGGCGCCCGACAGACAGCTCGCGCCGGCGTAGACCGCCCGATCGCCGAGTTCGGCTTCGATGCGGAGCAAACGGTTGTACTTGGCAACGCGCTCGGAGCGGCACAGTGAGCCCGTCTTGATCTGTCCGACACCGGTCCCCACGGCGAGGTCGGCAATGGTCGTGTCCTCGGTCTCCCCCGAACGGTGCGAGATCACCGACGAAAAGCCCGCTGCCTTCGCCATCGCGATGGCTTCCAGGGTTTCGCTGAGGGTTCCGATCTGGTTCAGCTTGATGAGGATCGAGTTGGCGGCCTGCTCTTCGATGCCGCGCTTCAAGATGCTCGGGTTTGTGACGAAGAGATCGTCGCCCACGATCTGCACTCGGTCCCCCACCTCTTTGACCAACGCGGACCAACCCGCCCAGTCGGTTTCCGCCAGGCCGTCTTCGATCGACACCACGGGATAATTGGAAATCCAATCCTTCCAGAATTCGATCATCTGCGCTGAAGTCCTGGTCTCGTTTTCGCCGGCGAGGACGTAGCGGCCGTCTTTGTAGAACTCGCTCGATGCAGGGTCGAGAGCGATCGAGATGTCGACACCAGGGCGGTAGCCCGCCGACTCGATCGCAGTCATCACCAGTTCGATGGCTTCGCGGTTGCTGCTGAGGTCCGGCGCAAAGCCGCCTTCGTCCCCGACCGCGGTCGAGTAGCCCTTTTGGTTGATGATGTCCTTGAGGGCGTGGAAGACCTCCGCACCCCAACGCAACGCTTCCCTGAAACTCGGCGCGCCCAGGGGATAGAGCATGAACTCTTGCAGGTCGACGTTGTTGTCCGCGTGGGCACCCCCGTTGATCACGTTCATCATCGGTGCGGGCAACACGTGGGCGTTGTTGTCGATGAAGCGATAGAAGGGCACGCCCCCGGCGTCCGCGGCGGCGTGGGCCGCGGCGAGGGAAACCCCGAGGATTGCGTTGGCGCCGAGACGCGACTTGGCTTCGCTGCCGTCGCAATCGATCAGCCTGCGGTCGAGCGCCGCTTGCTCGTCCAGGCCCGCAAGCTTGGTTCCTATTACCAGCTTCGCGAGTTCGCCGTTGACGTGGGATATGGCGGCGAGCACGCCCTTGCCGAGATAGCGATCCTTGTCTCCATCGCGGAGTTCGAGCGCTTCGCGCGCGCCGGTCGAGGCGCCGGAGGGTACGGCGGCAATTCCCCGGCTCCCGTCCGAGGTAGTGACTTCGACAGAGAGCGTGGGGTTGCCCCGCGAGTCCAGGATCTCGAATCCTTGAACATCGGTAATCGTGACTTCCACCACCATCGTCGAGCCTCCGTCCCCTTCTCGCCTTCTATATTAATTGTTCTGCCGTTTCTGATACTGATGAACTGCGAGGGCTCACGGTAGCAGCTTCGGGTCGCTGCTCTAACGAGTCGGGGGTCGGGCCGCGCCGGCTAGACGGGGTACGACCAATGGCGACCCGTCGGGTGCTCGAACGACATCCGCTTCGATCCCAAAGGCCCGCTCGAGCACGGCGGGGTCGAGTACTTCGCTCGGCCGACCCTGCGCGGCAATGCGGCCCTCGGCCAGCAGAATCAGCCTGTCCGACACCCGGGCGACCAGATCGAGATCGTGGGAGATCACCAATGCGGAGCCGCCGTTGTCCACCCGCTCGCGAACAGCGGTGAGAAGATCGATCCGATGACGCAGATCGAGAAAGGCCGTGGGTTCGTCGAGCAACAAAATCTCGGGCTCCTGGGCGAGCGCCCGGGCAAACATGACGAGCTGTCGCTCGCCCCCCGAAAGCGTGAGGATCGATTGCTCGGCCAGATCCTGAATGTCGAGTCGCTCGAGCACGGACCTCGCCAGGGCAATATCGCTCGGCCGGTCGAGTCCCAACAGTGGCTGATGGGGCGCGCGCCCCATCAGCACGACTTCGAGTGCCGTGAAGGGATATGGGAGCGTCGTGTCCTGGGGCACCGTGGCGAGAGAACGCGCGAGTTCGGCCCGGGAAAACTCGCCAATCGGCCGCCCCCCCAGCGCGACACTCCCCGACAGCGGTGCCAACACCCGAGTTGCGAGTCTGACCAGAGTCGTCTTGCCCGATCCATTATGACCCACGAGTCCGACGATTTCGCCGGGGTTGACTTCGAAGCTGACGTCGTCGAGGACGCGCCGCTTGCCAAACTCCACGCACACGGAGTGGAAGGACAGGGTTCTGGATTGCAAGTGCCGTTGCGGACTTGATTGCGTCATGGGGCGAAGATCCGTTGATGCTGACGGCGCAAGAGAAACAGGAACAGCGGGCCACCCACCAGTGCCGTGATGGCGCCAACCGGAAGCTCTCGGCCCCCCAACATCGTCCTCGCGACCGTGTCGCAAATCACCAGAAACGCGCCGCCGCCGAGCGCCGCCGCCGGGATCAAGAGTCGGTGGTCGGGGCCGAAGCACAGGCGCAATAGATGCGGAATGATCAAGCCCACGAAACCCACCAGCCCCGCCACCGAAACCGCGGCGCCGACCATCAGGGACGTCGCGAGCAACAAGATCCGTTTGTGGAGTTCGGTCGGAACACCCAGTTGTTCCGCCGGCTCGTCGCCCAGAATCAACAAATTCAAGCTGCGGGCGAGGGCCCCGGAACTCGCGAGGCCCAGCATCAGAAACACCGCGACCCAAGGCGCAACGTCGCTGCGGGCGGCGGAGAGGTTCCCAATCAACCACAAGAAGATGCGCGAACTTTCCGTGAGTCCTGCGATCGATGCCAGAAATACGATTGCGGCGGATGCAAAAGCGTTGAACACAACTCCCGTGAGCAACAGGCTGTTGGCCGACACGTGGTTTCCGGCACCGGCGATCAGGTATAGAAGTGCTGTCGTGAGTAGCGCCCCTGCAAAAGCCGCCGGGGGAACGACCGCATAGCCAAATCCCATGGCGCTCCCGATCGTGAGGGCGACGATTCCCCCGAGCGCGGCACCGCCCGAAACCCCCAGCACAAAGGGATCCGCAAGGGGGTTTCGCAGCAGCGCTTGAAAGACAACCCCCGACACCGAGAGCGATGCCCCGACGAGCAGCGCAAGCACCGTTCGCGGCAGGCGGATACGCAATACAATGTCACCCGCGGCCCCGGAATCCCCGGCTTCGAACAGCACCTTCCATACCTCCCCGGGCGCAAGTTCACTCGGTCCAAAGAGCAGGGAGCACCAGCTGCTCGCAATCAGGAGCAGCAACATGGAAAGGAGCACGCTGACGTATCGCCTGCGGGTCAGCAGCATCAGCGACCCCGTTCCCGGGCGAGCGCGGCTTCTTCGAGGCGAATGCGGCTCAAGATCTCGTCACCCCAGATCGTGCTCGCCAGCAGGCGCAGCGAGCTGTCGAGATCGGGACCCGGCATCGAGATCAGTGCCGCATCGAGAGAGATGAGCCGATCGTTCTTCACTGCCGCAATATGGGGCCAGCGCTGCCAGAACGACTTCGCTTCTCGGGACCCGGGGCTGAGGTCGAGCAACAATTGTGGCGAGGCCGCGACCATCCACTCCATGCCGATTCGCGGGTACGGTTCGCTGTAGTGGGCCGCGATGTTTTGCGTGCCCGCGATCTGCAGCATGGAGTCGATGAAGTTTTCGCCCCCCACCACGAAGAGTGGGTCGCGCTGTACCACCACCGCGACGGTGGGTCGCGCCTGGCCTTTGCCCACCAGGCTCGCGACGACTCGTTCAACCGCCGCGCGGGTGAGTTGGATCGCCGCGACGCGCTCGGCGGCCGCTTGCTCGGCGCCCAGAAGTTTTCCCAAACGGGTGATGTTCTCCAGCACCTCGGCAAATTGAAAATTTTGAAAGCTCTCGACTTCAATCTTCAGTTCTTGCAACCGCATGCGAAAGTCGCGTTGTTCGGCGCTCGGCACCAATACGACCAGGTCGGGTTCGAGGGCCACTACGGCCTCGAGACTCGGATTGAACAGCCCTCCGACCCGCGGCAAATCCGCAACCGCGGGAATTTGCTTGGCAGAAAAATCATCGACCCCCACGAGTTGATCCCCCTTGCCAATGGCGAGCAAGATTGCGGTAAGGGATGGGTTGAGCGAAATCACCCGGATGGCATGATGCGTTGGCGTCGCTTTGACCGCGTGGGCGTTGGTGACTACGGTGGTGAAGAGGATCGAGGTGAGGAGCAGCCAAGCAACCCCAAGTCGGTAGACCGATCCACCGCCCGACGACAACCCGGGTCGCCCGGGTCGACTAGCTTGGATAAGGATCGTTTCGGTAAAAGAGATCACGGGGTCATGCATTTCCAGTTGCGCGAAAATTTGCGGCGCAATGGTACCCGGAAATGAGGTGCCGGGAGTCGCGCCCCCGGCACCCACTTGCCGTCTAGCGAACGCTCACTAAACGCTCACTGCACAGTCACTACATACTCACTACACACTCACTACAACAGCTTGGCGGTCGTCTTTCCACTCACGCTCAGGTGGGGCCGCAGTCGCTCCAGCATGCTGGCGCCCACGCCCTTCACTTCCACGATCTCGTCGACCGATTTGAAGCCACCCTTGCTGGTCCGGACGTCGATGATCGCGGCGGCCCGCTTCTCCCCAACACCGGGCAGCATCTGCAGCTGCTCGGCGTCCGCGGTGTTGAGATTCACCACGCCACTGAGCCGCGTGGTCCCGTCGGTCGCCTGGGCGACGCTCGCCACCCCCGCCACCCCCGCAAGGGCGATCATCAGAGCTGCAACGAGGGCGAGATTGCGCCGCAGGGCACTCGAGGCCATGACGGCATTGGCACTGCGGTTGGCACTGCGAATCGCGTCGCGATTCGTGTTCGAATGGATCTTGGTACTGAACATTTGGTTCTCCGCGGGACCGCGGGGTAGTGACATCTAAACCGGCGGGCGGGGTCTCAGTGATCCCGCTGCACCGCGTATTCCGCGAGATCGAGCAGGGCGCGTTTGGCGCGCCCCTCGGGGAAGGCTGCAATCGCGGCAGCGGCCTGCTTTGCGTGTTCTTCGGCGCGGCGCGTGCTGTCGGCGAGCCCTCGGTAGCGCTCGACCAACTCCAGAACCGGGCCGAAATCGAGTTCGGCTGTGCTTTCTTTTCCGTCATCGCCCGCCAGGTTCAAATGCGCGATCCGCGCGGCATTTTTCAGCTCGCCCGAGATCAATTCTCGCTCGTTATTCGTGCAGCGCTTCAGGGTGAGGAGCAGGGGCAGGGTGATCTTGCCCTCCATCAGATCTGCACACAGGGGTTTGCCGATCTTGGCCTCGTCGGCTTCGTAGTCGAGCACGTCGTCTCGCACCTGGAACGCCACGCCGAGGGCGCGACCAAACTCCGCAACCCGCCGCACCTCGCCGCGCGTTACATCGCCCAGCACGGCGCCAATTTCGCAAGCGGCGGAGAGCAGCACGGCGCTCTTGCGCTCGATCACCTGGTAGTACTGTCGTTCGGAAATGTTGGTATCGAAGCTGCGTTGCAGTTGGATCAGTTCGCCTTCGGCCATCATGCGAATCGTGTTGGAAAATATTTCGAGGATCGCAAGGCTGCCGTCTTCGACGATCATGGAAGACGAGCGCCCGTAGAAAAAGTCGCCCGCCAGCACCGCGCGCCGGTTGCCCCAGATCGCATTCGCCGACGGCTGTCCGCGGCGCAACTTGGAGAGGTCCACGACATCATCGTGAAGCAGGGTGGCGGTGTGGATGAGTTCGAGTGCGGCTCCGAGTTGAACACTGCGCGACCCCGTGTAGCCACAGAGTTCGGCAGAAAGCAAAACCAGGATGGGCCGCAGTCGCTTGCCCCCGGACGAGAGCACGTGGTTGCCGATCAGCGGCATCAGCTCGCTCACGCTGTCGAGTTGTTCGTGCATGGCGTGATCGACGAGCCCGAGTCCTTCGGACATGCGGGCGAACAGCTCACCGATGCGCGTATCGAGCGCTTCGGATTTTGTCTTGGCTTTATTCATGGCGCCGGCAGGGTAGCCACACGCGCTGGGCCTGTCAAAGCCATGCTTTGAAAAAAACCGTGTGAATTCGGTTGCTTAACGAGGGTTCACGGGCGTGGACCGGCGCTTTCGCGCAACCATGAGATCACGTTCGCAATGTTGTCAACTTCGATTAACTCGCACGTTGAAGACTTTACGGCGGCGCGCGTACCCGGTGGAACGAGCAGTTGGCGAAAGCCCAGGCGGCCCAACTCCCGAATGCGAAGATCCAGTCGAGCGACTCGCCTCACTTCACCCCCGAGACCAATTTCTCCAACTGCCGCGGCCCCCGCTGGCAGCGCAATGTCGAGTGCACTCGAAGCGATCGCAAGGGCGAGTCCGAGATCGGCCGCCGGCTCCCCGACCCGGACGCCCCCGGTCACGTTCACATAGACATCGCGTGAAACAAGATCCACGGGAGTGCGTTGGTCGAGTACCGCGAGGATCAGCGCGACCCGACTGTCGTCGATTCCGATCGAAGTTCGTCGCGGAGTTCCATAAGTCGCGGTGGCAACCAGCGCCTGGATTTCGATCAGCAGCGGACGCGACCCTTCGAGCAATGGGATGATGCACGAGCCCGGCGCGCCGTCGCGATGTTCGGCCAGGAAGAGTTCGCTCGGATTTTCGACCTCCACCAATCCTTGCTCGGCCATCGTGAAGACCCCCACCTCCTGGGTTGAACCGAAGCGATTTTTGCTGGCTCGCAACAGCCGAAAAGCGTGGTTGCGATCGCCTTCAAAGTTGAGCACGACGTCGACCAGATGCTCGAGCACTCGGGGGCCCGCGATGGTTCCGTCCTTGGTCACATGTCCGACCAGAATCAGGGTGGTGGTGTGGAGCTTGGCGGTCGCGGCCAACAGCGACGCGCTCTCGCGGACCTGGCTCACCGAGCCGGGGGACGATTCGACCCGAGAGGTCTGGAGCGTCTGAATCGAATCGATGACGACGAGTCTCGGCGCCAGTTCCTTCCAGGCATTGGCAAACGATTCGACCCGGGTTTCGGCGAGAATCGCGACTCCGCTGCTGTCTTCCTCGAGCCGCTCTGCGCGCAGGCGAATTTGCTCCGGGCTCTCCTCGCCGCTGATATAAAGGACGCTTCGACTTCCCTCGCCGGCCTGGCGGGCCGCAGCGTCGATCCGCGCCGCGATTTGCAGTGCCAGGGTCGACTTCCCGACCCCCGGTTCGCCGCCGAGCAGCACTACGGAACCCGGAACGAAGCCTCCACCCAGTACGCGATCAAGTTCGCCTAGTCCTGAGGGCATCCTGGGGAGACTTCCGGGCTCAATTTCGCCCAGGGTCCTGATTTTGTCGCTTTTGTGGTTTGCGGCGCCCGAAAGCCCCAACAGGTCCCGGGCCGGGCTCGGGAGGGCATCCCGAGAGGCACCCGAGGCGACGACTTCTTCTTCCAGGGTTCCCCAATTTCCGCATTCATTACAGCGACCTAGCCACTTTGGATGCTGGGAACCACAGTTCGTGCAGCTGTATACGGTCTTGGGTCTCGCCACGTCCCGCAGTATAGTGCGCGAGCCAGTAAACCGGGCCGTGAATGTTGGTTGACAGCACGGGAGAGCCCGACAACGACCCAAGATCGCCTGATTACCGCTCGTCTTCACCGTCACCCACCCACCGGAGACTCGAACCTTGACCGATCCCTACTCCTCTCTCGCCGAACTCGGACTCGCGGGCGCGGCCCCGAGCGCCGAACAGGCCCGCTGGATTGTCGAGGGCGAAGACGTTTCGCTGCTCCCGCTACTCGAAGCGGCCTTCAAGATCCGCGAAAAACATTTTGGCCGCGAGGTCATGATTCACGTGCTGAACAACGTTCAGAACGGCCTGTGCCCCGAAGATTGTGGCTATTGCTCGCAGAACAAAGACAGCGAGGTCGCGATCCGCAAATACGCGATGAAGAGCGACGAGGAAATTTTCGACGAAGCAGAAAAGGCCGCCAGGGCCGGGGCGTCGCGCTACTGCATGGTGCTCTCGGGCCGGGGTCCGACGATCGAGCGCACCAGGAGACTCGCCGGCTTGATTCGCAAGATCAAGCAACGGTATCCCGTCGAGGTGTGCCTTTCTGTGGGACTACTCGGAGACGAGCACGCAAAGATTCTGGCCGACGCCGGACTCGACCGCCTCAACCACAATCTGAACACCAGCGAAGCGCGCTACGGCAAGATCTGCACGACCCACACCTATGCGGACCGAGTCGCGACCCTCGAAGCGGCGCGCAACAACGGCATTGGAACCTGCAGCGGGTTGATCGTGGGCATGGGAGAGGATGCCGAAGAACTGGTCGAGGTCGCGTTCAAGTTGCGCGAACTCGAAGTCCCATCGATCCCGGTCAATTTTTTGATTCCCATGGAGGGCAACCGGGTCAAGCAAGACGGATCTCTGAATCCAACGCATTGTCTGCGGGTGTTGTGCTTGATGCGATTCGTAAACCCCACCGCAGAGATTCGGATTGCCGGCGGGCGCGAGGGGAACCTGCGGAGCATGCAGCCCCTGGGCCTGTATCCCGCCAATTCCCTTTTCGTCGAGGGTTACCTGACGACCCGTGGCGATGCCGCGCGTGAGACGTATCAGATGATCGCCGATGCGGGGTTCACGGTATCGGGCAATTCGGACTACGACGGTCCGCTGCCCGACACCAGCGAGTTCAGACTTCCAGGGCCGTTGGGCGATCTGCTCAAACCCGAAATCAGTGCACGGTCCCAGGTCGCAGGTCATAGGGAATAGTCGCAGCATGGTGCTCCGCGAAATTGCACAACAGACTCTTTCGGCGATTCGCCGTCGCGGTACGTATCGCGAACTGCGCAGGCTTTCGGGGCCTCACGGCACTCGTGTTCGCATGGACGAGCGCGAGGTGCTGTTGTTTGCCGGCAGCAACTACCTCGACCTGAGTCATCACCCCCAGGTGGTAGAAGCCGCGTCACAGGCAGCGCGCGAATGGGGCTGCGCGGCGGGGGGGTCGAGGCTGATCTCCGGCAACCTCGAAATCCACGAAGCCTTCGAAGAAGAGATCGCCAAATTCACGGGCTGCGAAGCGGCCCTGCTGTTCAACTCCGGCTACGCGGCCAATCTCGGCATCATTCCCGCACTCATGGGACAGGGCGATATTGTGGTTTCCGATTCTCTCAACCACGCTTCGATCATCGATGGTGTGCGGCTGTCGCAAGCCGAAGCCAGGGTCATCCCCCACGCTGACTGCGCGGCGCTCGACAAGACCCTGAGTGAAGTCTGCGACGGCGAGAGGCGGGTACTGCTCGCACTCGATGGCGTCTTCAGCATGGACGGCGACATCGCGCCGCTTGCGACCATGGTCGAGATCGCCCACCGCCACGACGCGATGGTGTTGTTGGACGACGCCCATGGAACTGGGACCCTGGGCGAGGGTGGGCGAGGCAGCGGCGAGCATTGCGGCGTGTTGGCGGATGTCGACATCCAGATTGGAAATCTCGCCAAGGGCATCGGATCCTTTGGCGCGTATGTCGCGGGCGCGCGGGATTTGCGGGATCTGCTGATCAACGTCGCACGAAGCTTCATCTTTACCTGTGCTTTGCCGCCGCCCCAGGTGGCCGCGGCCCGGGCCGCGCTCGAACTCGTGCGCGATGAACCATGGCGGCGCTGGCAGCTGCAGTGCAATGCCTCACGACTGCGCGAGCGACTGGGCGACGCGGGGATTTCGACCGCACCGTCGTGCACGCATATCGTTCCGGTGATTCTCGGCGACAACGACCGCACGATGCAGGTCTGCGAAGCATTGCTCGCCCGGGGCTATTACGTGCAGGGAATCCGACATCCTTCGGTGCCCCGCGGCAGCGCGCGCTTGCGCATTACGCCGATGGCCACGCACTCGTTCGATGAGATCGATGCGCTTGCGGATTGTCTGGTCGAAGTCATCGGCCAGCACCCCGCGTCTACCTTCCCCGCTACATCCCCGGCCCCCGAGAACTGATGCGACGGCTCGGCTTCTTCGTCACGGGAACCGACACCGGCGTTGGCAAGACCGTCGCCGCGTGCGCACTCGTGCGCGGATTGCGCGAGCGCGGAATCGATGTCGGGGTCATGAAGCCGATCGAGACTGGGGTAGGGGTCGCGGGACCGTTGGACGCCCTGGCTCTGCGCGATGCTGCGGGGGTTGGGGATGGGATTGAAGAAATCTGTCCGCTGCAGTTCGCCATGCCGGCCGCTCCCAATGTTGCGGCAGCGGCTGAGGCACGCGAGGTGGATCTCGAACTGCTTGCGCAATCCTTCGCAGAGATTGCGGGCCGCCACGAACTGATGGTGGTCGAGGGCGCGGGGGGCTTGCTGGTCCCCACCACGTCCGGCAGCGACATGGGAGATCTCGCGCAGCAATTGGATCTAGCCGTGATCGTAGTGGCCCGGATGGCGCTCGGAACCATCAACCATACGTTGTTGACGTTGCGTGAGGTGGAACGCCGCGGCCTTGCGCTAGCGGGGGTGATTCTCTGCGACGCCGATGGATCGCTGTCGAATTCAGACCGTGCAAACCTCAGTCACCTGCGCGCAGAACTGGGTCCATTGTTGGTTGGAGAGATCGAACACGCGGCGAAGGGAGAGCTTCCGGCCAAGGACGTGCTGGCGATCGATGCGCTGACCCGGGCGCTGGTTGATTAGCGGTCGTCCGCAATTACGATTCGCAGAACTCAGTTGCGCGCGAAGACTCGTTCGCCTGCAATCCAGGTTTCGTGGACATTGTCTTCGGCGTCGAAGATTGCGAAGTCTGCTCGCGCTCCCGGGCGCAGGGTTCCGCGTTGGGATTCGATTCCAAGTAGCCGTGCCGGGCGCAGGGTTGCGGCGGCAATTGCTTCGATGCGATTCATTGCGCCGTACGCCTGGACGTTCCGCACTGCGCGATCGAGACTGAGGTTGCTGCCCGCGAGTCCGCCGTCGGCCAGGCGAATTGCATCGCCGTCGTCGTGGACTGGGCCCGAACCGAACGAGACCGAGTCCAAATCAGCAGCCGCGGGCGGTTGAATCCGGTCGGTGATGAGCATGAGTTGCTCGCCCTTTGCCCGACAGGCCGTGCGGACCATGGCGGGGTGGACGTGGACCCCGTCGCAAATGAGGTCGCAGCTGACCCGGTCCTCCGCCAAGGCCCAACCCGCCAGCCCTGGCTCGCGGTGATGGATGGGCCCCATCGCGTTGAAGAGGTGGGTTACGTGCGTCATCTCGCTTTTGACGCATGCGTCAAGGACATTTTGGCTAGCGAGGCTATGGCCCAACGAGGCGACGATTTCTCGGCCCCTCAAGGCAGCGAGCAGTTCCAGGCCGCCATGACATTCGGGCGCAAATGTCACCATTTTCAGGACATCTCGAGCAGAATCCAGGAATAAATCGTCTTTTTTGGGGTCAAACGGCCGGATCGACTCTCCCGGCTGAGCTCCCGCGGCCGCTGGGTTGATCCAAGGCCCTTCGAGATGGACCCCCAGGAGCTGCGCACCGGATTGACGCGTTTGCGTCATAAAGTCTCGACTTTGCGTTACCCATTGCTCGATCCGCGCGTCATTCCAGGCCACCGTAGTCGCCAGGAAGCCGGTTGTTCCCATCCCCAGCAGCGCTTCGGCGGTCCGCTCCAGCGCGGCCGGCACTTCAGCGGGCGCGGCAAAGATCAACTCGCCATGGAAATGAAGGTCCAGCAGGCCCGGGGCCAGCGCGAAACCCTCTAAATTGACCCGTTCAGCGGATTCGGGCGCCGGGTCCTGCTCCCCAAACACGGCGGCAATTTTCCCGTTTTCGACCAGAACCCCACCCCTTCGCGAAGTCGCAACTTCGGGGTCAAGAATCACGAGATTGTGGAGGAATTTTGGATTCACGCCGGGAGACTACCAGCTCTCCGCGAGCTCAGGAGAGAGAAGGGTCGTAGCTAAAGGACCCCATTCGTACATCCGATAAATCCCCCAATGCGGAACGAACCCACGATACTCACTGAAGAGCTTCGTTTGATCGAGATGAAGCTCAAAACGCTGCGACGCGACTACGAGCAGTATTTTTTGGGTTCGCGGCCGCGCGAACCCGCGAATGCGCGTGCCGAGATTCAGAAGGTCATGATCCGCTTGAGCAACGGCGTGATCAAGAACACAGCCGAGCGATTCAAGTTCCAGACCATCAACCAGATGTTCATGACCTACAAGCGCCGCTGGGACGACACGCTGCGGAAAATCGAGAACGGGACGTATCAGCGCCACGTCTTCAAGGCGAACCTCCACGACCGTGCTCGCAACGAGGCTGCGATTTCTTCTTCGCCCGCAGATTCGCCCGCAGATACCCGGGCGACTCCGGGTTCCGCTGACGAGGACATCTTCAACAGCTACATCGAGGCCGCGAAGACTTGTGGCCAGAATGTCAAGGGCCTCACCCCCGCGAAGCTTCAGTCCGTAATCGACAAACAAGCGGCAGCGATCAAGAAGAAGCTGGGGGTGAAGGACGTGACGTTTCGCGTCGAAGTGGTGGACGGACAGGTAAAGCTCAAAGCGCGAGCGGTCAAAGCCAGCTAGAGGCGAGCTGCTCGTCGAAGCTACTTGTCCACGACTACTTGTCCACGACCTCGAGCTGTACTTCGCCTTTGCGGACGATCTCGTTCAGGGTCTCGCGTCGGGACTCGTTCTCTTCACCCTCGGCCAGTGCAGCCAGCTCCGCCTGGGCTTCGTTCAGAGATTCTTGTACCTGGGCTTTGTCGATTGCGCCCGCCATGACACAATAATCTGCCAGCACCACCACCCGTTCCGAACTGACGTCCGCGAAGCCGTTCGAAACCGCAGCCCACTCGCTGCCCGACGCGAGCTTGATCTCGATCGCACCGTGGTGCAGCGGCGCCAATGTGCGCTCGTGTTGTTCGAGCACGCCAAACTCGCCTTCAGAGCCGGGCAACACCACCTGGTCGACCGTGCCCGAGTACGCCTCTCCTTCGGGCGTCACGATGATGAGATCGAGGGACAACGCTAGAGCTCCTTTGCCTTCTTGAGCACGCCGTCGATGCTGCCGCACATGAAGAACGCCTGCTCGGGGATGTCGTCATGCTTGCCCTCGAGGATTTCGCGGAAGCCTCGGACCGTCTCTTCGATCGGCACGTACTCGCCATCGATACCCGTGAACTGTTCGGCAACGTTGAAGGGCTGCGAAAAGAATCGCTGTACCTTGCGCGCGCGATTGACCACCAAGCGGTCGTCCTCGGAGAGTTCGTCCATGCCGAGAATTGCAATGATGTCCTGCAGCTCCTTGTACTTCTGAAGCGTAGCTTGGACCTCGCGCGCCGCGTTGTAGTGCTCTTCCCCGATCACCTGTGGATCGAGAATTCGGCTGGTCGAATCCAGCGGATCGACCGCCGGGTAGATGCCGAGTTCAGAAATGGCCCGGCTCAACACCGTAGTGGCATCGAGATGAGTAAAGGCCGTTGCGGGCGCGGGGTCGGTGAGATCGTCCGCGGGTACGTAAATGGCCTGCACCGAGGTGATCGAGCCCTTCTTGGTGGAGGTGATGCGCTCCTGCAACTCGCCCATGTCGGTTGCGAGCGTCGGCTGGTAGCCCACCGCCGAAGGGATGCGCCCGAGCAGCGCCGACACTTCGGAGCCCGCCTGGGTAAAGCGAAAAATGTTGTCGATGAAGAGCAGCACGTCCTGGCCTTCTTCGTCGCGGAAGTACTCGGCGGTGGTCAGGGCCGATAGACCGACTCGCGCGCGTGCTCCCGGGGGCTCGTTCATCTGGCCGAAGATCAGGGCGGCCTTGTCGAGCACGGTGGTGCCGTCGGCGAGCTTGGCGTCCTCCATCTCGTGCCACAGGTCGTTGCCCTCGCGGGTTCGCTCGCCCACGCCGCCAAAGACCGAGTAGCCGCCGTGGTTCTTGGCAATGTTGTTGATGAGTTCGAGGATCACGACGGTCTTGCCCACCCCGGCGCCTCCGAACAACCCGACCTTGCCACCCTTGGGGTAGGGGGCGATCAGATCCACAACCTTGATACCGGTCTCCAGAATTTCGACCGCCGTCGACTGCTCGACAAACTCCGGGGCCGGTCGGTGGATGGGGAGATACATGGCGGCTTCGATCGGGCCACGGTCGTCCACCGGTTCACCGATCACGTTCATGATCCGCCCCAGTGTTCCGGGACCGACCGGGACCATGATCGGGGCTCCGGTGTCGCTTACGTCCTGTCCCCGCCGCAACCCGTCGGTTGTGTCCATCGCGATGGCACGGATCGTATTCTCACCGAGATGGAGCGCAACCTCGAGCACGAGGTTGTCGCTTCGATCATCGATCGCTGCGTTGGTGGTGCGCAGCGCCGTGTTGATCTCCGGGATGTCACCGGGGGGGAATTCGACATCCACCACCGGTCCCATGACCTGCACGATTCTTCCGGTTTGCATGGCTCTTTTTGCTCCCTAGTCGTTCAATACGCGTCTATCCGTGATTCCTACTCGAGCGCTTGAGCGCCCGTAACGATCTCGACCAGCTCGCTGGTAATGGCCGCCTGGCGTGCGCGGTTGTACTGCAGCGTGAGCTTTTCTATCAATTCTTGCGTGTTCTGCGTTGCGCTTTCCATCGCGGCCATGCGCGCGGCGTGTTCACCCGCCTGACTTTCCAGCAGGGCACGGAACACTTCGACTTCGACGGCCTTGGGCACCAACACCGCGAGCAGACTCTCGGCGTTGGGCTCAATCTCGTAGGGGCTCTTGGCCGCGCCTTCTTCCTCTACCGCTTCTTCCGGGGCTTTAAAGGGAAGCAACTGAACGCTGCGTGGAGTCTGGGTCATGGTGGTGATGAACTCGCTGTAGATGAGGACAACCTCGTCCACCTCGCCAGCTTCAAAACGTCGAGCAGCCCCTCGAGCCACTTCGGCCGCATCGGCGTATGAGATGGATTTGCCGACGGGCTTTGCCTCGCGAATTTCATCGGCGCGGCGCCGGCGATAGTAGTCGCCGACTTTCTTGCCCAGCAGGGTCAAGGAAACTTTTGAAAGGCCCGCTTCGCGTTCCCGCAAGATCCCTTCGGCAAACTTGATCACTGCGTTGTTGAACGCACCGGCGAGACCGCGGTCCGAGGTGACGATGATCAACTCCAGTGAGCGAACCGTTTCTCGTGCTTCGAACAGTGGGTGTTCAACCGTCCCCATGCCCCCCGCGACCTCTTCAAGGGTCGCGCGCATGCGCTCCGCATAAGGGCGCGCGTTCTCGATCGCCTCTTGTGCCCGGCGCAGCTTGGCGGCAGCGACCATCTTCATTGCGCTCGTGATCTTTTGCGTATTTTTTACGCTCGTGATCCGGCGCTTGATGTCCTTCAAGCTTGGCACTTAGCTGGCCTCGGTGCCTGAGGTTGATCTGGGTTGGTAGATCTCGGCAAACTTGTCGAGTGCCGCGATCAGCTTCTTTTCGGTGTCGCTCTCCAGCTTTCCGCTGTCGCGGATCGCATCGAGGACCTCCGAATGACTCGCCCGCATGTATATCTGCATTTCTTTCTCGTAGGCCTGAACCTCTTTGACTGCGATATCCCGAACCCAGGACTTGCGAGTCTTCTGGGGTGTCGCCGCATAAATCGAAATCACCTGCTCTTCCATCGACATGGGCGAGTACTGCCCCTGCTTCAGGATCTCGACCTGGCGTTGACCATTGGCGATCTGTTCCTGGGTCGTATGATCGAGGTCGCTACCGAACTGTGCGAAGGCCTCCATCTCGCGATACTGGGCGAGACTCAACTTGAGCGAGCCCGCTACCGACTTCATGGCTTTCTTTTGGGCTGCGCCGCCTACCCGCGAAACCGAAAGGCCCACATTGATCGCCGGTCGGATGCCCGAGTTGAAGAGATCCGTTTCCAGGAAGATCTGGCCGTCGGTAATGGAAATGACGTTGGTCGGGATGTAGGCCGAAACGTCCCCCGCCTGGGTCTCGATGATGGGAAGTGCCGTGAGGCTTCCACCCCCAAGATCGTCGTTGAGCTTGCATGCACGTTCGAGCAACCGTGAATGAATGTAGAAGACGTCGCCCGGGTAGGCTTCGCGTCCCGGCGGCCGGCGCAGCAAGAGTGAGAGCTGGCGGTAGGCTACGGCCTGCTTGGAAAGATCATCGTAGACAATCAGTGCGTGTCGGCCCGTATCGCGGAAGTACTCGCCGATGGTGCAGCCCGTGTAGGGGGAGATGAACTGGAGTGGTGCGGGTTCGGAAGCCGTCGCGGCGACGATGACGGTGTACTCCATCGCATCGTGCTGGATAAGTTTTTCCATCACCTGGGCGACCGTACTCAGCTTCTGCCCGATTGCGACGTAGATGCAAAGGACGCCGGTTCCCTTCTGGTTGATGATCGCGTCGATCGCGACTGCCGTCTTGCCCGTCTGGCGATCGCCGATGATGAGTTCGCGCTGACCGCGGCCGATCGGCACCATGGCGTCAATGGCCTTGATGCCGGTTGCCAGAGATTCATCCACCGACTTACGAGTCACGATACCCGGGGCCTTGAGTTCAACCTGCCGGTACTCGGAGGTCTCGATCGGGCCCTTGCCGTCGATCGGCTTCCCGAGCCCGTCCACTACACGGCCCAACATCGCGTCGCCTACCGGCACTTCGATAATGCGGCCGGTGCGCTTTACGATGTCGCCTTCTTTGATGTGATGCGCTTCGCCCATCACCGCAACGCCGACGTTGTCTTCTTCGAGGTTCAGCACCATCCCGCGCAGGCCGCCGGGAAATTCGACCAGCTCTCCCGCGAGCACGTTGTCGAGACCGTAGACCCGCGCGATGCCGTCACCGGCCGAAAGCACGGTGCCGGTCTCCGCGACGTCGATCTCTCGATCGTATTCGCGGATTTCCCGCTTCAGAATGTCGGTGATCTCTCCGGGTCGGATGTTCATGGGTCAGGATTCCTTAGTGAGATTGACGCGCAGCTGGTGGAGCTGCGCGCGGAGACTTCCGTCGAAGACCATGCCTCCGACCTTGGCGATTGCACCGCCGATCAAGTCGGGGTCGATCTGGACATCGAGTTGCACCTCGCGACCGGTGCGCGCGGAAAGCGCGCGCCGCAGACGATCCTTGCGTCGATCGTCGAGCGGGCTGGCGGTGGTTACGATGGCCTTGATCAAACCCGCATCTTCATCGGCGAGGTGTTGGTACTCTTCGCGAATGCCGTAGAACTCGACCAGGCGTCGCTGGTCGATCAGATAGCTGTAGAAGTTGCGAATCACGGAGCCCATACCGGCGGCCTCAGATACTGATCGGAGAACTGCCTTGCGCTCACTCACGGGATGGAGCGGGGTCATCAGGGCTTTGCGCAGGTCCTCGCTGTCGGCGAGCAGCCCTGCGAGCGTGTCGAGTTCGGCTCCGACTTCGCTCACGCGACGGTCCTCTTTTGCCAGCATGAAGAGCGCCTTGGCGTAGCGCCGTGCGGCGGCTGAAGTCGGCACGAGCTACCTCCCGTTCCCGTTGGCAGAACCATTCGGCTCAACGTACGTGATGAACTCATCGAGCAGGCGGTCGCGGTCGCGATCGTCGACCTGCTGGTCGAGCATCGTGGCCGCGAGATCTACGGCGATGGTTGCGGCTTCTTTTTGCAACTCCACCCGAGCGTTGCGCAGTTCCTGATCGATCGCGACGACAGCATCTGCCTTGATCCGTTCGGCGCGATCGTGAGCGGCCGCGACGATCTGGTCGCGCTCGTCTTCGGCGCGGCGACGCGTCTCTTCGCGGATGCCCTCAATCTCCTGGTCCATCTCCGCGAGCTTTCCCTGCCATTGCGCAAACTCTTTGCGGCTTTCGGCGAGGAGTTTGTCGGCGTCCTTGATGTCGCTCCGGATCTGTTCGCGCCGCTCGGCGAAGTATGCCGAGATGGGTTTGCGCGCAACAGCGAACAATACGCAGAGCAGCAGGACCAGATTGGCCGCCTGCCAGAGAAGCTCTTTGACCCCGGGACCCGACCCGCCAGAAGAAGCATGGGCGGGAAGCGCCGAGCCGGCGAGGACGAAGACGAAGACGAACCCGCAAAGACCGCTGTCTACTTTGGCGCGCACTGAACGGATGCTCATTGCAGTGGCCGTCCGAGAATGCGCTCCGCCGCGACCTTGGCGAGATCGCGAGATGTGGCTTCGAGCGTTTCCCGGGCTTCTACGAGAGCGCCTTCGATGTCTACTCGCGCGCGCCTGATTTCAACTTCTGATTGGGCTCGCGCTTCGTTCGTGATCGAAGCGTGTTCCGAACGCGCTGCTTCGAGTTGTTGCTTGCGCGCAACCTCGGCATCGTCGCGCGCTTCTCGAACCGTCTCGCGGTATCGCTGGGTCAACTCTCTCGCTCTCTCGACCAACTGCCCCGCTTCATGGGTCGCTCCGGCAATCTTGGCGTCGCGCTCGTCGAGTACGCGGAGTAGAGGACGGAAGATCATCGCGTTGAGGGGTCCGATCAAAAGCACGAACGCGATGATCAGGGGGACGAGCGTAGTCGGGTTGGGCAGGAGTACGAGTTTGCCCGAAGCGTACGCCGGAGTCGCGATCAGGCTTGCGAACACGATCCACGCCGCGGTGCGCACACAGAACTCGACGGTTCGGGCTCGCCCGAGCGTTGGCGAGGCCATCGCGCCGGGCGCCGGCGTCGAGGACCGCATTCGTAGATTTGTCACCTGGTTCTCTCCCGGGCGCCGGGAAGCGATGCGCGCCGCTTCATCTATCTAGGTCACCGGTGTCCGTGTCTAAAACGTCGTGCCCGCGGTCATTCGGGGGCTCGTATGCTCGCCTAGTCGTACCCATTGTCGATGCGCCAGATTGTTGCAGGCCCCCGTCCATCGAGCGCTCCAGCCTGCTTTGCTTCCCCACTCTCTTCGGTGCTTTGGGGTCGCACTTGCAATGCTTCGGACGCCTGATGTGGAGTTTTCAGCGCGGCAATTTTTGCATAGTTGAGCGCAGATTCAAGACGTTCGGGGAACCGCGTCGGGTCAGAGGGGGGCTTTTGGAGGCGACCCGGTGCGACAGCGCCCCGACACCGTACAACCCTCTTCCGCGGCGAGTTCTCGCGCGTAAAGTTCACCCGTGACCCGAGCGGTTGCGAGAAGTTCGATGCAATGGCTGGCGACGAGTTCGCCCTCGAAGCTCCCCGCCACAACGATATCCCGCGCCTCGATTCGACCGATCACTTCAGCATCCTCGCCGAGCTCGATGCGACCCTCGGCCACCACGGTCCCGCGGAAACAACCTTCGATGCGCGCCGCCTTGCGGCACGTCAGCCAACCTTCGAATGAGGCACCCGCTGCGAGAATCACCGGCGCTGCTTCCTGCGCCGGATGGCCTGCCTGGCGAGGCGCGGGGGGATACGGATCCGCCGCGGAAGACGGACGCGAAGCCGGGGAAGCTGGGACGACCTGGCTCAAGGAGATCCTTCCATCAGGAGACTCACGATCCGCGTGAGATCCTCCTTCTCAAAGTATTCGATCTCGATCCTTCCGCGCTCGGTCCCGCCGACGATTTTTACCCGCGTCTGCAAATGTCGCTGGAGGGCTTCGAGAACCGGCGCCAGGCTCGGATCCAGCACCGTGGACGCTTTGCGCGGTTTTCGCGGTGCGGTCCGGGCCACTGGCCCGGCGATTTCGCGACCCAGCATTTCCGCCTCCCGAACCGAGAGCCGCTCGTTCACGATTCGATCGCGCAGATGCAGGCGCCGTTCTGGATTTCCGACCTGGAGGAGCGCCTTGGCGTGACCCATCGTGAGGCGGCCCCGTTCCACGTCTTCCTGAATTTCCCGGGACAGATCGAGCAGGCGTACGTGGTTGGTAATGCTCGAGCGCTCTTTGCTGACCTTCTTCCCCACCTCTTCTTGAGTCGCACCGCTCTCGATCAACGCGCGATACGCATAGGCGAGCTCGATCGGATTCAAGTCCTGCCTTTGAACGTTCTCAATGATCGCGATTTCGAGTCGCTCCTGGGGAGCGATGTCCGCCACCACTGCGGGGATCGTCTTCAGGCCCGCGGCCTGGGTCGCGCGCCAACGCCGCTCGCCGACGATCAACTCATAGCGAGATCCGGCGCGCCGGACGACAACCGGCTGCAGGACGCCATGGCGCAGGATCGACTGCGAGAGTTCTTCGAGCTGATTCGCATCGAAGTTACGGCGCGGCTGCTCGGGGTTGGGGTCGATGTCGTCGACTCTCAAAAGTGTTGGATCTCCCGATCCCGCCCGATGGGCCGATTCGGCGTCTCGCGCCCCATCTCGAGGGATATCGCGAATGTGACCGGACTGGACGCGCTCGCCGTACGCGGGCGGTGTCGCCGGTGCTTCCGTACTTCCGGCCCCAGGAATCAATGCTCCGAGACCGCGACCCAATGCGTTGCGACGATTACTCATGTTGGGTTCCCCGTCTATTCGTTATTGATGTTTCCGACATCGATGGTTTCAATATGGATGATCTCGCTGTTGATGGTTTCGATTCAGATGCCTGGCCGAGCTGTTTTTCAGCTTGTCGGTTTGCGTTGGAAGCGGTCGCGTCCTCTTCTCTTGGGATATTCGACAGCATCTCTTCGGCAAGCTTCAGGTACGCCACGGCTCCGCGCGAATGAATGTCGTAGAGCAGGATCGGCTTGCCGTGACTCGGTGCTTCGCTCAGGCGAACGTTGCGCGGGATCCGCGTCCGATAGACCTTGGCTCCAAAGTGTTGGCGCACCTCGGATTCGACCTGGCGACTGAGGTTATTTCGCATATCCACCATGGTGAGTGCGATGCCCTCGAGTTCGAGAGCGGGATTGAGTTGGGCGCGAACCAGGTCGCGTGTCTCCAGCAAACGCGCCAAACCTTCGAGGGCGTAATACTCACATTGAAGTGGGATCAAAATTGAGTCCGCGGCCGTGAGCGCGTTGAGGGTCAAGATTCCGAGCGAGGGCGGACAGTCGATCAGGATCAGGTCGTAGTCGTTGCGGGCGTCGACGACGACTTCAGCCAGGCGCTCGGCGCGATCTTCGGCAGCCGCGAGTTCGATCTCGGCGCCAACCAAATCGGGGCCCGCGGCCAGCAGCTGAAGGCAGTCGAGTTGGGTCTCGAGCACCGCCTCCTTGATCGCCATGCGACCGATTAATGTGTCATATACTTGATATGGTGGATTCACTACATCAAAGGCGCTGCTGGCATTCCCCTGGGGGTCCAGGTCGATCAAAAGGGTTCGGCGCTCTGAAACCGCGAAGCAAGCCGCGAGATTGACCGCGGTGGTGGTCTTCCCCACTCCGCCCTTTTGGTTCACGACTGCAATGACGCGACAGGGTGACACCGAGGCTTGACCTCTCAGTTCGCGCGACGCCCAGGAGGCGCCGACTGGAGGGGCCTCCCGGCCCGGTAGATTTCGTGTTCTGCCGAGCCGGGCGAGCGTCCAACCCGCCCACCCCCTCCAACGCCTTAAGTATCACACGCCCGGCGTGGTTGCTTGGATAGTTGCTCGGATAAGTGTCGCCGTGGCGACAATCATCGCTCGATCTCGGAGATTTGTTCAACCGTGGGCTGTTGAGCGGACTTTCTCGCCATCCACACCCGCCGATCCGCACCCCCGAGTGGGACTCGATAGCGAAGCTCTGCGGATTGCGTGTGGGAGGCGGCCGCGGGCGGCGGGCTCGAGAGCGAGTCGGCTGACCCGGGAATCGCAAGCCAACCGCCATCGACGCACCAGGGCAACATCAGGTCGAGAATGCGTTCGGGCGGGGCCACCGCCTGGGCCACCACGCCATCGGCCAGAACGGGGTCTAGGGATTCCATTCTCCCCAGCAGAATGGTGACGTTCTCTAGCGCGAGCTCGCGGATCACGGTTTTCTGGAACGATACTCGGCGCGAGCGAGCCTCTACCGAGACTACAGTCCTGCCGGGAAAGAGAATCGCGATCGGGAGGCCCGGAAATCCCGCACCCGATCCGAGATCCACGAGCTTCTCGAAGTCTGGAAGCACATTGATAAGCGCGAGGGCGTCGAGAATCAGCCGCCGCGCGATGGTGTCCGCGCCGCGGTGGCCGGTGAGATTCATTCGCGGGGCCCAGCTCGACAATAGGGTCGCGAGACGCGCGAGGCGGTCGAAAACCGCAGGCTCGCGGTCGTACCCCAGGGCCACAAGGCCTAGCGAGATGGATTCTCGGGCGGACTCAAATTCTTCGTCTGTTGTGGGTATTTGGGGGTCGATGGGTTCCGTTCCCCGTGGAACATGCCCAGTCTGTTCCCCGTGGAACATTCGAGGCGGGTTAGAACAATCCCCCCAATCGAGGGCGCCTAGTCGTCCTGGGTTGCGGAACTCGAAGCCACCGCTTCGGCGTACTCGTCCGCGCCTTCTGGCACGACGACGACCTGGCGGTACCGCCCCGTTCCCACGCTCATGGTCGCAACGGCATCGAGATCTTTGACCGTCACGTGGAGAATCCGCCGATCTCGTGCATTCATGGGGTCGAGTGCGACCGCGCGCTTGGTTTCGCTCGCGCGTCCGGCCGCCCGCTTGGCGAGACGCGCGAGAAAGTCGGTTCGCTTCTCAGCGTCTCCCTCGGCGTCCACCACAACTCTGGGAGAATCATCGCTCAACCGCATGGCGAACTGGTTGCCGAGCAGCTGCAGGGCGTCTACCGCCCGGCCGTCGCCGGTCCCCAGCGCGAGCGCAGCCTCGCCCCGGAGCTCGTAAACGCAGAAATCGCCTTCCGACGATTCCGCGATGCGAAACTCGCCGAGGCCCATGCGCTCGACAATTCCGAGAATGAACTTCCCGACCTCTCCAACTTGACCCTCGACTACCCCACGAGACTCTCCCTGGGGCTTCTCGCGCTCTGCCGACACGACCTCGCGATCCTGGCCGCGGCTGCTGTCGCGTCCTCGATCCCGACCGCCTCGATCACCCCGGTCCCCGCCGCGCCCACGCGAACCTCGCCCGCGTTCGGAGTCGCGTCCCCTGCCGCCTCGATCGCCGGAGTCGGAGTGTGGAGTAATGGGCTTTGCGTTCTTGGGAATGGCGACCAGCACGGCCCGAGCGCCAGCGCCGAATATCTCGCCCCCCTCGGGGACAATGATCTTCAATTCCGACTCCTCGATCCCATAGAACCGACACGCCTTGCTTACCGCCTCGGCGCGGTCGTCCGCTACAAACTCATTTGCTTCCGCTTTTGCGTCGTACATGATGCTTCGTCCCTCTCTCAACTAGTGGGTTGATTTGGATGGTTAAATAGATCTTCAGGAGGCCGCCGCTTGCGCCTGTCGAGTGCGACGTACCCACAACTGGTGAGCAATTCCCAGGAAGTTGCTGATCATCCAGTAGAGAACCAGGCCCGAGGGAAATTGGTAAAACAGCACCAACATCATCAATGGCATGACGGTGGTCATCATTCGCGCCTGCACGGGATCCATCCCGGTCATGGGGGTCATGCGCTGCTGGATGAACATGCTGGCCCCCATCACGATTGGAAGAATCCTGATAGGAATATCTAGACCCGGAATCGAAAACAGCTCCTCGGGGGCCGACAAATCGTTGATCCAGAGAATGAACGG
The DNA here is from genome assembly GCA_022563535.1 of Myxococcales bacterium. Lineage (NCBI taxonomy): Bacteria > Pseudomonadati > Myxococcota > Myxococcia > Myxococcales > Myxococcales bacterium. Next base: position 37,418 of record JADFNE010000023.1, on the reverse strand, counting down.
GGCGTGGCGCAGCGCGATCGTGCTCTGGAGCGCATAGAAGAGGCCGATGAAGACCGGAAACTGAAGCAACATCGGGAGGCAGCCACCGAGGGGATTTACACCCTCTTCTTTATATAGCTTCATCGTCTCTTCGGACTGTCGCTGACGGTCTTCCTTGAACTGCTCCTGGATCTCCTTCAGGCGAGGCTGCAATTCCCGCATGCGCTCCATGGATTTCATCTGCTTCTGCATGATGGGCAGCGTCGCGAGGCGCACCATCAGGGTCACCATGATGATCGCCACCCCGTAGTTGGGAAAGACGCCGTAGAGAAATTCGAGCAGCCAGTGAAAGAACCGCGTCAGCGGCTCGAGCCAGGAATAGCCGTAGTCGATCGACCGCTCGAGACCCGGCTCCACCGTGGTAAGCCCTGCGGCGACCTTCGGTCCGATATACGCACGAAAGTTTCGCGCCACCACCTGGCCCGGGAGAATTTCCACGTCTTCGTAGACCAGGCGCGTAACCGCACTCTTGCTCGGAATCACGGGCTCGAAGCTCACCGTCGCGATACTCGACTCCAGCGAGTTCGGAATCAGCGCCGCGAGGAAGTAGCGATTCGACACGCCGGCCCACTCGATCACGCCTTTGAATGTGGTGGGTCCCTCGTCGTCGCCACCACCCAGAAACGAAAAGAACCCCCCGGAGCCCACGCTCGGGATCAGCTCGCGCTCGACTTCATCATTGGCCAAGGCGATCAACGACTGCTCGGTGAAGTCATTGCCCTCGACGACCGAAGCGGCCCATTCGAGGTCGAAATCGAGGTTTAAAGCGCGATCTGTGGCGTTCTCGATTGCGACTTCGACTGCGAAGGCGTAACTCGTTGGATCAAATTCGAAAGTCTTGCGAACCACGATCCCGTTGCGCTCGAGTACAAAAACCACGCGCTGCGATCCCTGGCCCTCTACTCGAAACAGCGCTTCGCTTAGATCCCCTATCCCGAGACCTTTCAGCGGGGTCGCGAGAATGACGGTGTTCTCATCGTCGCGAGTCACCAGTTCGATCGGAACCGCCGACTCGCCAAAGCCGACCTCATAGACCTCGTCGAGCAATAACCAGCTCGCGATTCCGCCGCCGCGATTGTCGAGTTGGACGCGATAAAGCGCACTCTCGGGGCCGCCCTTCCAGCGCTCGATCACTTTCTGGGGCGTCGCCGCCCGGACTGTGGTTTGGCCGACCCCTTCGCTCCGCCACACGCTGTCTCGCGCGGAATCATCGCCAGGCCAGCTATCGGTTGTCGCTTCCGGCGCCTCGCGAAAATCGCCCGGGGCCGCTGCGGCTTCCTCCGCCGCCTCTGTCGGCGGCGGCACGTGGGTCGCCTCCCAAGAGGACCAGGCGCTCAGCACGAGTAGCGACAATGCAATGGCTAGAAGGGTGTTGCGGTCCAACGATATGCCTCAGGGAACGGGGTCGAACCCGCCCTCGTGTAGGGGGTGGCACTTTACGAGTCGCCGCGCAGCGAGCGAACAACCGCGCAAAACACCGTGGCGGCCCACTGCGTCTATTGCGTACTGCGAACAGCTGGGCGCAAAACGGCACGCCGGGGCGAAGAACGGCGATATCAGTATCTGGTAGAGGCGGATGGCGAATATTGCGATCGACCGCGCTATTCCCAAAGTCTCACGAGTAGTCACTCGCGTCATTTTCTCACCCCTGATTTCGTGACCACCGGACTCTTCGACAATCCCTTTGAGAACAGCGAACTGAGTTCTCGCCAGATCTCGCTCGACAGTTTGTTGGCCGCGCCCTGACGCGCAATCACCACAATATCGACGCCTTCCGCCAACCGGGTGCCGGTAGTCCGAAACCACTCACGGATCGACCGCTTCACGCGATTCCTCACCACCGCGTTCCCGACCTTTCGGCTGACAATGAGTCCGAGGCGTGTCCGCGATTTATTCCCGGATCCGTCCTGGCCGGGCACTTCTTCGTCCCGGGCGGCGATCGAAACCGCGAAGTTCTTCGAAGCCGCGCGTCCGCCCTGGCGGCGCACCCGTGCGTAGTCCCGAGCAGAAATCACTCGATCCGCTCGTTGAAAGCGAGCGGGGGGGGGCACAGTCGCCCCTACTTCGAGCCCACCGAGACCGTGAGACGCGAGCGTCCCTTCGCCCGGCGGCGGCTCAAGATCGCGCGTCCCGCCTTGGTGCTCATCCGGCTTCGAAAGCCGTGCTTGCGTTTTCTTTTGATTCGACTGGGCTGGTATGTGCGCTTCATTGCTCATGCTCTCTTTGCTTGAATGCGGATATTGCAAGTTTTGTTCTAGTGGTCGAGTTGTCGGTCGAATAATCGAAGTTCGACAACCGTAAATTCTGCTTGGGCTCAGCCTGCGGCCGGCCTCGAGTGACTTTTTTAAACCTCCCCAATCACCCAATTAAAGCCGTTTCTCGCTACTTCCCCGAACTGCGAAGATCAAGCGATTTCGCGCTCGATCGCTTCTCTCTTCGTCCTTCTTCGTGCTTGTCTCCACCGTCCGACACCCGCTCGACCCAACCGCTGCTTTCGATCACTTGCGACCGAGTACGACAACTTCTCTGCTGGTCTTGAATTCGCTGAACTCTCGACACGTGCACTCGACGTCTGCAAACGGTCGATCCGCTAGACGGCCGGCCATCACTCGAGCGTTCCGCCGACAGTTCCCATCGACCCGCAAAAACCCTGCGGCCGACTCACGCCTCCTGGCCGGCCAAAAAACTGACCTGGCTCGAGCGTCCCCGACCCCCATTTCTCAGCGGGTTCCAACCGCCCGCCGGCATTCTGCGGACGCGAGATCTTATCCACCGCGAAGAGCTCCTGCAACGCCGAACCCTAGCTTCCCGGACACTCAACGCACCGAAGTCTCTGGACAAAACCGTCACCTCGACCCGAGGTTCGTGGTAAGCTCCGAGTCAAATCGTGACGCATAACACCCCAGAAACGACCCGGCCTCCCGGTTTCCGACAGTTCACGTGGTACCCGACAAATCTAGGCGATCAGTAATCCTGTTTTACATCCACTGATTAGGTGGGTTTTATCCGATTGTCAGCCACCTATTACTACTATCTCTCTCTAATAAATCTATCCAAAAAATAAATAGGATGAAGATGAAACTCTCAATTAGCAAAGGCGAGTTACAAACAGGTCTCTCACGTCTTCAGAGCATCGTCGAAAAACGCAACTCAATGCCGATCCTGGCCAACGTCTTGATTCGTGCAACGGTCAAGGCAGGCGATGAGGCCGCGCAGCTTCATCTCGCGGCCACCGATCTCGAGGTCGGGATTCAAAGTTCTCACGACGCGAAGGTCAAGAAGGCCGGTGGCGTCACGGTTTCGGCAAAGAAGCTCTTTGAGATTGTTCGCGAGTTGCCAGAAGAGGATATTTTTCTCGAAGCGACCGCTAACGGGTATCTCAATATCAAATGTGCCCGCAGCGACTTTACCCTCGCCGGCACCTCGCCGGAGGAATACCCAACACTCCCGGACTTTGCGCCCAAACAGACCGCGAGGGTGCAGGCCCAGGTCTTGAGCGTGATGATCGAACGAACGATGTACGCCGCCTCTGTGGATGAGACGCGCTACAACCTCAATGGCGTGTATCTCGAAGTTCTCGACGAGCCTGGCCGCATCCGCATGGTCGCAACCGATGGCCATCGCTTGGCGTCGGTCGATCGAACCCTTTCCGAAGATGTCTTGGGTCTGGAGAACGGGGTCATAATCCCCCGTAAAGGGATCGGGGAACTCAAGAAGCTCGTCGACGAAGACGACGCTGACGAAATCGAACTCGCGTTCGAGGGCAATAACGGTTTGGCGCGCAAGGGCAGGGTGACCCTGATCATGCGGCTCATCGAGGGCGAGTTCCCCAACTACACCCAGGTGCTTCCCACCAAGATCGAGCGCTCGATTGTGTTGCCCGCTGAGGAGTTCGGACGGGCTCTACGCAGAGTTGCGCTGCTGTCGTCGGAGCGCAGCAGGGCGGTCAAGCTGGAACTCAGCAACGGGCGGCTGACAATCAGCTCGAGCAACCCGGATTTGGGTGATGCGCGAGAAGAGCTGGACATCGATTTCGCGGGTGAAGACCTCGCGATCGGCTTCAATGCCCGTTACCTCATGGACGCACTTTCGACGCTCCGCTCGAAGGAAGTTCGCTTTGGTCTACAGAACGAACTCGCTCCCGCACAGTTGGTTCCGACCGACGATGAAGACACCCTCGCGGTCGTCATGCCGATGCGAGTTTGAGCCGGGGCAGGCCGGGTTTCGACAGCGGTTTCAAGCGAGAACAGCGCCCCATCGCCCGGCGCGTTGCGGGCAGCTGAAATTCGTCGAACCCAGAGTCTTTACGCAGACTTACGTATTCTGTAACCTACGCGAAACCGCGGCGCTCCGGGGTCGCGCACAAGCGCGTACCGCCCGGAGTTTTTCGGTTCGACATCACAAAAAATCCACTTTTTAAACCGCCCAAAAGGGCGAAAATTCTTTGCCCGAGGAGCCACAGCTGCGCCGCGACTTCGCATCGCATCGTCAAAATTCGAAGCCCCGGAACGAGGGACGAAGTTATCAATGGGCGCTCGATTGCCCTGGAACACTCGACGATTCCCGCTCTTGGAGTTGATCCGAAAGTACAGCCTGCCGGCGAAAGCGCGCGGCACGCAAACAGAACAGGCAGACATAGAGTGCAAGAAACATCAGGGACAACCCGCGCGTGACATACGACGCTAGTTCGATCGAGGTCCTCGAGGGTCTCGAGCCAGTTCGTAAACGACCCGCCATGTACATCGGGACCACCGGTCCCGCTGGACTGCACCACCTCGTCTATGAAGTCGTGGACAATTCAATCGACGAAGCGTTGGCGGGCTTCTGCAACGAAATTTCAATCGTTCTCCATACCGACGGCAGTATCAGTATCGAAGACGACGGTCGCGGGATCCCGGTCGATATTCATCCCACGGAAGAGCGGTCGGCGGCCGAGGTCGTGATGACGACCCTGCACGCGGGCGGGAAGTTCGACGAGAAGAGCTACAAGGTTTCGGGCGGACTTCACGGCGTCGGGATATCGGTTGTAAACGCGCTCTCGACCAAGCTCGAGCTCACAATCAGTCGCAGCGGAGAAGTCTGGCAGCAGCACTATGAGCGCGGCTTTCCCACGTCTCCGCTCGCATCGATCGGCGAGACCGAAAAGACCGGCACCAAAATTTTATTTTCGCCCGACCCGGAGATCTTTCCCTCGGTCGACTTCTCCTTCGACATCTTGTCCCAGCGCTTGCGCGAGCTTTCGTTTCTGAACGCCGGGGTCCGCATCATGATCGTCGACGAGCGCGACGACAAGAGACACGACTTCTGTTACGAGGGCGGGATCCGTTCCTTTGTAGAGCATTTGAACGAGCACAAGACCCCGCTGCACGACGACCCCATCTACATTTCGGGCGAGAAGTCCTTCAACGACCACGGACGCACGGTTCTGGTCAACGTTGAAATCGCACTGCAGTACAACGATTCTTACAACGAGAGCGTTTTTTCCTTCGCGAACAACATCAACACGAATGAAGGCGGCAGTCACCTGATCGGGTTTCGCACGGCGCTCACGCGCACGATAAACCGCTACCTCACGAACCTGGCCAAGGGGGGCAAGAGTCCCGCAGAAAGCGTCAGCGGCGACGATTTGCGCGAAGGCCTTACGGCGGTGGTGTCCGTGAAGCTCCCCCAGCCCGAGTTTGAGGGGCAGACCAAGGCGAAGCTCGGCACCAGCGAGGTCAAGGGTATTGTCGAAGCGATCCTGTACCAGGAGCTGAGCAGTTTCCTGGAAGAGAATCCGCGGGTCGCGAAGCCCATCGTGGCCAAGGTGGTAGATGCTGCCAAGGCCCGTGAGGCCGCGCGCAAAGCCCGAGATCTGGCGCGACGCAAAGGCGCGCTGGCCGACTTCAGCCTGCCCGGCAAACTCGCAGACTGTCAGGAACGCGATCCAAGGTTGTGTGAGATCTTCATCGTCGAGGGCGATTCGGCTGGAGGCACGGCCAAGCAGGGTCGCGATCGCAGGACCCAGGCGATTCTCCCGATTCGCGGCAAGATCCTCAACGTCGAACGTGCGCGCCTCGATCGCATGCTCGCGAGCGCGGAGATCCAGGCCATCATTGCGGCGCTCGGCTGTGGCATCGGGCTCGACTTCAATGCCGAAAAGGCGCGCTACCACAAGGTCGTGATCATGACCGACGCCGATGTCGACGGCAGTCACATCCGCACCCTGTTGCTCACCTTCTTCTACCGACAGATGCGGGAGCTCATCGACCACGGCTATCTCTACATCGCCCTGCCACCCCTGTTCCGCGCCCAGCGCGGCAAGAAGGTGGTGTATCTAAAAGACGAACCCGCCCTCGAGGAGTACTTGCTCGATCATGCGCTTGCCATGGCCGTCGTCACCAGCGGAGAAAACGCCACTCCCGTCGAAGGAGAGGTGCTCGGCGAGCTGTTCGCAAAGGCGAGCACGTTTCGCAAGGCGCTCGATCGCTTTGTGGTGCGGATGTTCGATGAGCGCGTGATCAATGCCCTGGTGAGGAGCAACCTCACTGCGGATGACGACTTGAGCGATCCCGAAGTACTACTCGGCGAAATCGGGCCGAGGATCCAGGAAGAGTTTGCACTCATCGCTCCCAACGCCGATGCGGTTCGCTTTGCGACGGAAGGCGGCAACGGCGCCGCCTATCTGATTGCGACGACCCGGCGCGCGGGCATCGAACACCGGCTCACGATCGACCGCACGTTCATGGAGTCGAGCGACATGCAGCGCTTGATCCGCCTGCACCACGAGATCGCGGAAATTGCACCCAGACCCTACAACCTGCGGCTCGACGACGACGTTCGCGAGTTCAACGGGGCCGACGAACTGCTCGCGAGTGTGCTCGAAATTGGTCAGAAGGGCGTCTCGATTCAGCGCTACAAGGGCCTGGGTGAGATGAACCCCGAGCAGCTCGCAGATACCACCATGAACCCCGCAAATCGCGTGCTGTGCCAAGTCCGAGTCGATGATTCGGTTGAAGCGGACGAGGTATTCACCACGCTGATGGGCGACGTCGTCGAGCCCAGGCGCAAGTTCATCGAGGACAACGCCCTCAACGTCGAAAACCTCGACGTCTAGCTAGGCGCACGGGGTCGCTGGCCCCCGCGCATGTAGAGGTTCCATTGAGCGACGATCCACAAGACTTCGAGGGAACGGGCGACGGCGGCGATCCGCCCGTCGGCGGCAACCTCATGCCTGTCAATATTGAAGACGAAGTCCGCAGCTCGTTTCTCGCCTACTCGATGTCGGTCATCATCACGCGAGCGCTGCCCGACGTGCGCGACGGACTCAAGCCCGTCCACCGCCGCATCCTCTACGCGATGAATCAGGAGGGACTGCTTCCCAACCGCCGCTACTCGAAGTCGGCAGGTGTCGTGGGAGAAGTCCTGAAGCACTACCACCCCCACGGCGACAGTGCGGTCTACGACTCCATGGTCCGCATGGCCCAGGATTTTTCACTCCGCTATCCGCTGGTCGACGGCCAGGGGAACTTCGGCTCGATCGACGGCGACCCCGCAGCGGCCTACCGCTATACCGAGGCGCGCCTCGCCTTCATCGCGCGGGAGATGCTGCGCGACATCGACCGCGAGACCGTCGATTTCCAACCGAACTTTGACGGCCAGATGCTCGAACCCGTGGTGCTTCCCGCGCGCTTCCCCAACTTGCTCGCAAACGGCTCTTCGGGAATCGCCGTGGGGATGGCGACCAATGTTCCCCCGCACAACCTGCGCGAATTGACCGCGGCGATCGTCTACCAGGCACGCAACCCGGACTGCAGCCTCGACGACATCCTGGATCGAATGCCCGGCCCAGACTTTCCCACCGGTGCGCTTCTGTGCGGAACCGATGGCGTGCGGAGTTACTTCAAGACGGGTCGCGGTCACCTGACCCTGCGCGCGCGGGCGGAATTCGAAGAGACCAAGCGCGGAGAACGCATCGTCGTTACGGAAATTCCCTACCAGGTCAACAAGAGCGCCTTGCTCGAACGGATGGCGGACCTGGTCCGTGAAGGTCGGATCGCTGGCATCGTCGACTTGCGCGACGAATCAAATCGAGAAGGCATGCGGATCGTGGTCGAACTCCGACGCGACGCGAACCGCGACGTGATCCTCAACCAACTGTTCAAAATGACAGCGATGCAGACGACGTTCGGCGTCAACCTGCTCGCACTTGTGAACGGCCGCCCCGAGACGTTGCCGGTCCAGACCTGCATGAACCACTTCCTCAGCTTCCGCAAAGAAGTGGTAATCCGCCGCGCGATCTACGACCTCGCCCAGGCCGAAGCCCGGGCACACGTCCTCGAAGGCTTCGAGCTCGCACTCGACAACCTCGACGAAGTCATCGCAATGATCCGCGCCTCCGAAACCGCCAACGAAGCGCGCAGCCAACTGATGGAGCGCTTCGCCCTGACCGAGCGCCAGGCCCAGGCGATCCTCGAGCTGCGACTGCGCGCCCTGACCGCCCTCGAGCGCGAAAAGATCTTGAACGAGTTGCGCGAACTGCGGGGGAAAATTGCCGAACTCAAGACATTGCTCGCGAGCGATGAGCTCGTCCTCGACGTCGTCATCGAAGAAATCGAAGAAGTTGGGGAGCAGTTTGGAGACGATCGACGCACCGAAATAACGGTGGCGGTCGACGGCATTTCGAATGAGGACTTGATCGTCGAAGAAGACATGGTCGTGACGCTCTCTCATCTCGGCTACATCAAACGCAATCCCATCACCCAGTACCGCGCCCAGCGGCGCGGGGGCAAGGGCGCGCGCGGCATGGTGACCCGGGACGAAGACTTCGTGCGACACCTGTTCATCGCCTCGACCCACGCGTATGTGCTGTTCTTCACCAACAAGGGACGCGTGCACTGGATCAAGGTCCACGCATTGCCGCAGTTGGGTCGTGCGGCCAAGGGCAAGGCCATTGTCAACGTACTCCAGCTGCAACAGGGCGAGGCGGTGCAGACCATGCTGCCGGTGCGCAGCTTCGAAAACGTCGACGACGATTTCGTCCTGCTCAGCACCCGTAACGGTTTGATCAAAAAGACCGCCCTCGCCTCGTTCGCGAACCCCCGACGTGCGGGCATTATCGCAATCAACCTCACCGACGGCGACGAACTGATTGCAGCCGGCCGCACGACCGGGCAGAACGAAGTCATTCTCGCGACCCAGGGCGGCAAGTCCATTCGCTTCAGCGAATCGGAGGTCCGACCCATGGGCCGCAGCGCCGCGGGCGTCAAGGGCATTACCCTCACCACATCCGACGGCGTTTCCGACAAGGTCGTGGGCATGGAGATCCTCTCTCCCGACGCGACCATCTTCACCGTGACGAAAAACGGCTACGGCAAGCGCACTCCCCTCGACGACTACCGGGTACAGAAGCGCGGCGGCCAGGGGATCATCGCGATTCGTACAAACCTTCGTAACGGCGAAGTAGTGGGGATCGAGCAAGTTGTCGAAACGGACGAGCTCATGCTCATCACCAGTGGCGGCAAGGTTCTGCGCTGTCCAGTGAACACGATTTCGACGATGGGGCGCGCAACCCAGGGGGTTCGGGTCATGAATCTCGACGCCGGCGAGAGCGTCGTTTCGGTCGAGCGACTGGCCGAAAGCGGAATCGACACTGCGAGTAGCGACTCATCCGATTCGGACTCGAGTTAGAACCTCTCGAACCGCACCCCCAAAGCACCGCATGCGGATCCGCTTGGAGGCATCATGGCATCATGAAAGACGAGCTCTCTCGCGCCCAACTCGCGCGCGCCCTGCAGAGCATCCCCGGCGGCGTCAACTCTCCCGTTCGCGCGTTTGGATCCGTGGGCGGCGTGCCGCGCTTCATCGAACGCGGCAAGGGCTGTCGCATCTACGACGTCGACGGCAACGAGTACATCGACTACGTGGGTTCGTGGGGTCCGCTCATCTTGGGCCACGCACACCCCAAGGTCTTGCGCGCCCTGCGCGATACATTGCGCCGTGGCACGAGCTTTGGCGCACCCACGCAAATTGAAACGGAGCTCGCCGAGGAGATCTGCAAGCTCGTCCCCAGTATCGAAAAAGTTCGCATGGTGAGCAGCGGGACCGAAGCGACCCTGAGCGCCATTCGACTCGCGCGCGGGGTGACGGGACGCGACCGGATTCTAAAGTTCGACGGCTGCTACCACGGCCACTCCGACGGCCTGTTGGTCGGTGCCGGAAGCGGTGTTGCGACCCTTGGCATCCCGGGTTCGCCGGGGGTGCCCAAGGCCATGACCGAGCTCACCGTTCAGGCCCCATTCAACGACCTCGATGCCGTCACCGACGCATTTGCGCGATGGGGCGACGATCTCGCGTGCGTGATCGTCGAGCCGATCGCGGGCAACATGGGCTTCGTCCCACCGCAGCCCGGCTTTCTCGAAGGCCTGCGCGACCTGTGCACGGATCGCGGAGCCCTGCTGATCTTCGACGAAGTGATGACGGGATTTCGGGTTCATCCGGGGAGCGCGCAATCGCTGTTCGGTGTGACGCCCGACCTCACCTGCCTCGGCAAGATTGTAGGAGGTGGGCTGCCCGCGGCCGCCTATGGGGGGCGTCGAGACCTGATGGAACGCATCGCGCCCGAGGGCGACATCTACCAGGCCGGAACCCTTTCGGGAAACCCCCTCGCGATGGCGGCGGGCCTCGAAACCCTGCGACAGCTGCAACACAAAGGTGTTTACGAAAAACTCACCGCTCGCGCACAGCAATTTACCAAGGGCCTGGCGAAGATTGCGCGAGACGAGGGTGTCGAATTCTGTGTCGCCGCCGCCGGCGGGATGATGGGCTTCTTCTTTCATCCGGGTCCCGTGCGAAACTTTACCGACGCCAAGAAGGCCAGCCAGGAGCGCTTCAAGTGCTTCTTTACAGCCATGCTCGAAGGGGGGATTTACCTGGCACCCTCTTCCTTCGAGGCGGCATTTGTCTCCCTCGCCCACCGCAAGGCGGATATCGACCAGACCCTCGAGGTCGCGAGCGAAGCCCTGCGCAGCGTCGCTCGCCTGTGAACGAAAAGCGTTAAAGAGCACCGGCGAGAACCCGTGATTTTCAATCGGGTGATCCGTTCTGACCGCCGCACCCTCTCCCCCGCCATGGGTGGCCAGTACACCCGCAACTAATGGTTGCCATTGCGTTTCTCGACGCTGAACGCCGTTGAGCGGGTCTGGGAGGTCGGCTACTATGCCGCCGCCCGAGGGGCCCCGCTCGATTTAAAAGCCCGTAAGGCACTGAATTCAGAAGAGAACTTGCGAGCGCCCGGAAGCGAGAAGCCAACGGCGCCCGCCTGATGGATCGCGCGCGAACGCTCGACCCGATTCGTAAGCGCTCTCGCGCTTCGAGGTTTGCAAAACGAAACAAAGTCTCGGCAAGCGATACGGACTTGGCGAGACGTCGGGTCCGGGCAAGAAGCAAGGCCTGACTGAACAACAGAAGGCCAGCTATCAAGGCGCGTTCGAAGCCGTTTTGGCTGTGCCGATCGCCGTTGGTTTCGGTTACTGGTGCGACAGCTACTTTGATTCCGCCCCAGTTGGCTTGTTGGTGGGTACGGGAATCGGCTTCCTCGCCATGCTGCTGCGAATCGTACGCATGAGACCGGCCGAGCCAGACCCGGCGGGACCGACAGAACGAGCAACGGAAACTTCTGGTACCGCCGATAGACCAGAGAATGACCAAGACCAAGACCAGGAAAGCGATCGATGAATCGATGAAGCTCTATCCCGCCGAAAAACTCAACATGGGGATCGGTGCAGGTGCGATCGCGGCCTCGTTCGCAATCGCCTCGCCTCACTTTGCCGGTAGCCTCGCCATCGGTGTGGCGCTCGAAGCCGTGAACTTCCGCTTTCTTCATCGGACCGCGGAGGCTCTGTTTACCGGCGTGGTGAACGGTGGCGGGCCCTGGGTTGTCGTCCTGGGCTTGCGCCTCGGTCTGGTGTTCGGCGGAATCATCGCCGCCTTGATGTCCGGCGCAGATCCCGTCGGCCTGGTGATCGGGCTATCGCTAGCAATGCCCGCAACCGTGGCCGCGGCGGTGTGGAACCGACCCAAGCTCGTGCCCCAGGACCCCGCCCCTGCAATTGGCCCCGAAGATCCGAGCTGGGACGAATTCAGCGTCTGGAATCCCGGGCGGCAGCTTTCCCATCGCGCCCAGGAGACCGAATGACCAGCGTATACGCACCTCTCGAATCCGTCGGCATCAGCATGGTCTTTCAAGCTGCGGCACTCGCGGCAATCCTGTTGGGCGGTGCAGCCCTGTCGATCAAGAGCAAGCTTGCCAGCGAGGGCGGCGGCATCCTGCCCGACGAGGGCGTGACGCTCCGCAATCTGATCGAAGTGATCGTGATCCAACTCGCGGACCTCAGTCGGGACATCATGGGCGAGGACTGGCGCAGTCACTTCCCCTTGATCGGCACGATCTTCTTCTTTGTACTGGTTTCGAACCTGATGGGTCTGGTGCCCGGAGTCGGAGGTTCAACCTCTGACGTCAACACCACGGCCGCCTGGGCGATCATCTCGTTCGTGTACTACAACTACGTGGGCATCCGTATCCACGGTTTCAAGTACATCTACCAATTCATGGGTCCGGCGCTGATGAACGTCAAGATCGGCGGGACGACCTATCACGTACGTCCCCTGACGCCGTTCTTCCTGCCGCTCGAGATCGTGTTGCATCTGGCCCGCATCTTGACCCTGGCCGTCCGACTGTTGGCCAACATGTACGCAGATCACCAGGTCGTCGCAGTCTGGATTTCGCTTGTGCCTTTCGCGATCCCAGCCGTCTTCATGGGCCTGGGCCTGATGGTGTGCTTCCTCCAGGCCGTCGTATTCGCTCTTTTGACCATGATTTACATCGGCTCCGCCTCGCAGGAGCCTCACTAATCAAAGAACAATCAAAGAACGAACTTAATAGAACGAACTAATGATTTTTGTTCGATTTGGCGGCCGCACGGCCTTTACAAGAACTGTTTAGAACACAGGTTTCATCTTAAGGAGATCATCATGAAGAAGTTTGGAAAGTTGCTGGTTTGGACCTTGGTTGCCGTCGTGCTACCCGGCGTCGCAATGGCCCAGGGAGCCGACCACGGCCTTGGAATGGGTCCCGGCATTGGTGCGGGTCTCGCCGTGGGTCTCGCTGGTCTCGGCTGCGGAATTGGCCAGGGACTGACGGCCGGCAACACCACCGCCGGTATCGCGCGCAACCCGGGCGCCGCTGGAGCGATGTTCACCAACTTCATCCTCGGCATGGTGCTGATCGAGTCGATCGCAATTTACGGCCTCGTCGTTGCGTTCATGCTGATCGGCTGACCGCGAGATCGTGACACCGGTCGCCTGTCTATTTAGCTAGCTAGCGATGGACATGGCGACCGTAGTTGTTCGGCGAACCCGAGCTCGGAAACGAGTTCGGGTTTTGCATTTCTGGGGCCCCACCCCGTGGGCCCCACCCCGTACAACTGAGTCGCCGGGTGGAAGCAAGCGCAGAGACTCACCCCGTTACAATCTCTACACATACAGTTTGCCTCCCCCCGACGACTCACACCCAGTAGCCCCCGGTCCCGTTAAAGGGGTTGCTTGGGCGACGTCCGAAGACGATGTCCGCTACTAGAGCAAGTCGCGTGCCAGTCCTGATCCATACGTTGCGGGCAAAAATACGCTTCAAATTCAAGGGTCGCTAAGCTTCAGGGCGCAAGGTCGCGCAGGTCTGTGAATAGATAGACGGAGGATTCGTGGAGCGCGGATTACTGATTGTCTTTGAAGGCCTGGATGGATGCGGGAAGAGCACTCAGCTCGATCTGTTGTCCGACCTGTTGTGCGAAAGGCTGCGCGCGGAACAACGTCCGGTCGTTCGCACCAAAGAACCCACCGACGGTCCAGTGGGAACGCGCATTCGCAAAATGGCGCGCTCGGATGAACGCGTTAGCCCCGAGCAGGAGCTCGAGTGGTTCATGGAAGATCGCCGCGAGCATGTACGCGAAGTACTCGAGCCCGGGCTGGCCAACGGCGCCATCGTGTTGTCCGATCGCTACTGGCTTTCGAACGTCGCCTACCAGGGAGCCCGGGGTCTCGACGCCGACGAGATTCTGCGCGCCAACCGCAGCGAATTTCCCGAACCCGACCTTGCCCTGATCTTCGAAATTCCAGCCGCCGCGGGTCTCGCCCGGGTCAACGCCCGGGGTGGGATCGCGGAGCCCGCATTCGAAGAACTCGAGTTTCTCACCCGCGCGGAGAAAATTTTTGGGTCGATGGACCTGCCCTGGGCCAGAAGAATCGACGCACGTCCCGGGGTTTCTGAAATTCACGCCGCAGTCGTCGAGGCAGTCGTCGAACTCGATGCCGAGCGGTTTCACGGCCTTGGGGCCGTGGGCGCGCGATGACCGAGGGTTCGACGGCAAGCCGATTTGCGGCTGACCCTCGGCTCGTGGCGATCTCGCTCGCAATCATTCTGTCCCTCTCAGGGCTCAACAGTGTGTTGTCATCGTTCAACACCGGAGCCGCGCTCGCCAAGCTCGCCGTTGGACTGACGCACCTGGCCGCCATCGGCTGGGGCGCATCCCGACTGCTCGAGCTCGAGAGCCCCCGGCATCTCGCGATCGCAAGTCATATGTTGCTCGGACAGGTGATCGCGCTGGGATACGTGTACATCCGCTCCGCGCTCTGCAGTGCGGTGGGACTTCCGGGCATTTCGGTTCCGGAGGTCATGCTGGCCGAGGGCGCGCTTGTCTGGTTTGCATTGCGTCGTTACCCCGAACTCCCAAGGTTGATCTCACAACCCCTGCGAAGTCGGCTACCCAGCTTGATCGTCCAGCTGTCATGGCTGAGCTGGCTTGCGGCAATCGCGTTTCAAAAACTCGACCTGCTCTATACCCCGTCCTCGGATCCGGACATCCACGCGTTCTATACCAAGGTTCTGATCGAACGGGGGCATCTCTTCTACGACCTCATGCCGTTCTCAGACGCATGGATGGTGTACCCCAGCGGATTTTCTTGTCTCAATTTTATTTTGGCTTTGCTATCCGGCCTGCATCCAGTGCAAGTCGTGAACATCGGCCCCTACGTCCAGTTCACTCTTTTCTGCGGAGCGGCCTTCGCCGTCTTGAGCCAATCCGCCCAGCGCCCCCGGGCGCTCGTCAGTCTGGGCCTGGTTCACTTCGGCGTGGCATATCTCTGTTTCAATGCAGTCTTCGCTCCGTCGCGAGAAATGCTCGAAGGCACTCCGAGGTTGGCCCACAGCGCAGTCCTCGTCTTTCCTCTCTTCTTTGTTCTGCAGCAGTCCCGGGTCCTCGGCCGGCGACCGTTGCTCCTGGCGCTACCCCTCTGCGCAGTCGTCACGGGAATCTGCGTCAATCCCACACATGCACCTGCGGCGTTGCTGTTCGGGGCCGTTTCCCTCGCGGTTCTCTGCTCAGACCGGGAGACTCGCCTCGCCATCAAGGGACACGGGATCGCGCGTCTGACCCGGGCCGCCGCCGTGCTCGCGACACTCTTCTTCGTTTTTCTCGGGACGGATCCGTTTTATCGCAGTCTGTTTCTCCAGCAGTTCGGCCCGGAAGGCCAGGTAGAGGAAGCGCAAGATCTCACGGGAGATGCGTTGTCCCTCGACTTCGACCTGAAGCTGGACCTTGATGTTGGCCTTACAAACCTGCTCGCGAACCCGGGTGGCGCGGGAGCGACCTATCCCGTTCAGATCGCTCTGCTCATCGGCCTGCTGGTCTGTGTCGCGACAGCGTTATTCACCGGACGGACGCGCGGCCGGTCCCGCTCGATAGTCGAACGCAGCAGCCTGACCCTCGCAGTGGCTGCTTTTGCCTGCCTCGCGATCCATGCCCTGTGGTTGGAAATCGCACTGCTGTTGGCGAAGCCCGAGGTGCTCCAGGGCGCCCTGTTGGCGCGTTACACACAGTCACTTCAGTATCAGATCAACACGCTCTTTTTCGCAATCGGCTTCACGGCCCTGCTGGTCGAGATGTTCGGAAATGGATCGGGCGAGGACAAAACATCCGGGAAACGATTGGCAATGGGGCTAGTGATTGCAGTCGGGAGCCTGCCACTGCTCGGATCCGCAGGCGTGGATCAGGCCAGGGCCTACTACCCGCGGCTGCGCGAGAGCCCGCTTGGTCGGGTCTATGCATCGGATATCGAGTTTCTGGCGCGCGCCCGAGAACGGATCGGCGACGAAGAAAGGGTGCTGCTACCCGGGCGCCTGGTAGGGACGCCACACGAACATTGGATCCTTACGACCCACGCTGGCCGCGCCGTTCCCCTCTTCAGCGATATCCGCACCAGCTTCTTTCTTGGACTCGACGGCGGGTCCTTTACGGCCGGGGCCTATCAGGCGCACGTTCGACCCCCGAACTTCGATCCGGTCTGGCTGCGCTCCAAAAAAATTCTCTGGCTCATCGAAAGCGGAAACTTTCCATTACGAATTCTCGCGAAGCACTACGAACGTGTATTCGGAAACGACCATGCCGTCTTGTGGCAGCTGCGCGCCGACGATCAATGAATCGACGGGCTCAGCAGGCTGCTAGCGGCGGAGCCTCTGCGGTGACCAGCTGCGAGTCATGCGAAAGACTCGGTAGCGATCGGCAGACGGACTGCCAAAGCGATAGGGCAAGCTCCCCCACACCGAAGCGTAGAATCCGGCCGAGCGCTCGCGCGACATGACGGCGATCCACTTCGAAGACGCGAAGCTCTGTGTCTCAATCAATTTCGAGCGTCCCGGCGGCAAGCGAAAAACGTTTGAGCCATCGATTGCCATTACGACGCGGTCGCCGGGTACCAGGGCCGTCTCGCCCATGGCCAGACGCGTAAATCCCGCCATCTCCATGTAGCGCTGAAATCCCCAACTCCCCTGGAAGTAGAGCCTGCCGTGATCCGAAGCGGAGCTGGCGGCGAACTGGTGCGCCGCGCTCCGGGCCGAATGGGCCCAATCGGCGTCGGCCTTCCCTACCGCGATCGCGAGCGCGAGGCCGGGCACCAGGATCCCAACGATCAACGGGGGCCGAAGCATTTGGACATCCGCAAGTCTGCGCACCAGCAAGATTCCCACGACTGGGATCGCCGCGAGAATGGCGCGACCGCTTGTCGTCCAGTTCGTGAAGGTCGCAAAGACAAACACGCCCAGGAGCCAGAGAATCAGCAGCATGGATTCGGGATCTCGCCGCCGCGCAAAATCCGCCAACCCGAGGGCAACCAGGTGCAGGCCGGCAAATGCAAATATCGCCCGGTGGATCTGTAGATCAAAGCCCGGTTGTCCGGCTTCGAAAGAGTAGACGAAGGCTGCGGCGATGAGCCCAAAGCAAAACACCATCGCGGCCAACGCGCGCCTGGACCACAACCACGGTGCAAACAACGCGCTCCCAAGCATACAGCCACCCAAAAAGAAGAAGCCCGTCGCGGTTCGCTGGAGCGGGGAAACGCGAAACCGCACATCGGGATTGATCGCATAGCCGACCACGTCCAATAGCGGATCGAAGCCGTAGAGCGCGCGGGTGTAGAGATCGAAAATGGCGATGATTGCGAGCGCCAGCGCGACGCTGATCAACCAGCGCCCGGGGGCGCGCCGCCGTGCAGCGCCATACACCAGGACCAGGGGAATCAAGGCCAGTCCGAAGTACTTGGCCAGGACACACAACCCCATCAAACAACCCGCCACGATAAAGTCGCGCCATCGATCCCGCTCGATTCCGCGCAAAAAGAACTCCAGTGCCCAACACCAGAGAGCCAGCATTGGAACGTCCGACATCAGAGATGTTGCGGAGACGAGAAACACCGGACTGGCCAGGGCCAGGATTGCCGCCAGGAAGGGTTCGTCGCAGAAGCGTTCGGCCAGACGGTAAATGCCCAGGGCCAGAGCCAGCGTTGGAAGCAACATGCCGAGATGAAGCGAGAACTCCGACCAACCCGCGAACGCGGCGACCAGGGCCAGGTAGTAGCTCACCAGTGGCGGGTTCTTGTTGACCGCATACATGGGCTCGATGAAGCCATACCAGTTGACATCGAAGCCAAAAAAATCAGTTGGCGATGCGCTGATCTGCTCCGCGGTCCAGAGGAAGATGGGATCGTCGATATGAAAGGCTTTCCCCGCGAAGGGGAGCAGCAGGCCGAGCGTTACTAGACATAGCCAGAGTTGCTGCTGGGTGCGTGGGTTCGGCATATCTCGCAACCCAGCTTAGCCGGACTCCGAGCCAGGAGCCTGCGCGGCAGCAGGCACGCGAGTCCTGACCCGCGGCTAATCCCGCTTGCTGCGTTGTATTCGTTTCCACACCCCGCCACCCGCGTCCTCAGTCGCGCAGGCTCCGGACTCGCTTTGATCGTGAAGGCCGGGATCGAGATGTCGTGTCACTTTGTTCAACTTGCGGGAAAGGAGCTGGCTGCGCCGCCGCCTCCGCCGGGTTGCCCCGAGGATCGTCAGCCCCACAGCGAACAGGACGGCGCTGCCGGGTGCGGGGGCTGCCGAGAAAGGGATCGGCTTGATGCCCCACAGTCCGAAGTTGAAGGAGTCGAATGAATCGCCGGAACTCGTGAGCGAGCGACTGGGAATCCCGCTTGCGAAGAGATCGAATTCGCCTGGTCGGAGCGGAGCATCGCGGTCCAGGATATCGAAGTCGAGAACGCCGTGACTTCCGCCGCCTTCGAAGATACTGGGTTCGGCACCTGCCGAATGCGTGGCTGCTCGAGCCGAGAGGCTAAACAGAATAAAACAAAGAACCATGCAAGACGCGAAACCGAACGCGTTGCGAACCATGATGACCGCCCCCTCCATAGCTCACCCCGGTTAATCTGGGGCGAGCTCCCTATTGGAAGTGATCGGCCGCCGTTATCAGCGGCTTGACTTTCGTGTGATGAATCGAGGCAACCCGTGTGCGGAGTAAGGCAGCCCGCCGGCAAGTTGCATACACGGATAGGCAAGTGGTGTGCAGAACGCGTTCGACGAACTCATCCGCGGAAACGCTGACCGTGAAAAACTTACGCGTCATCCGAGGAAGGGTTGAGGGGCGGATCGGCCGGAGCGTCTAGTAGTGACCGGTACAAGGCCATCAATGCGTATCCGGTCGCCACCACTGCGGGGGCGAGTACCTGAAATGAAGTGTGAGAATTTTCCACGTTGAAGCCGTCGATCGGCATCTCGTCGGCAAAGAATCCGGCGGCCCAGCCGATCGCGTTGAACCCGGTGTGGAGGAGGATCACGGCAAGAAGCGATCCTGTTGCAATGCGAACGCAGCCGAGCAGTAACCCCATGGCGAACGAGACCAGCAAAAATGAGAGCAACGTGCTGGCGGGCGATCCGGGGACCAGTCTGCAGAGTGCGAAGAGTACGGCGGTCAAGATCAAGCCGCGGATGCGGCCGAGCTTCCCCATCAGGCCTTGCTGAATGACTCCGCGAAACAGCCACTCTTCCATCACCGGCGCGAGTCCGACGATCACGATAAAACGCTGGATCTCCCCGTAGAAGCCCGGCGACAAGAGGGAAACGATTTCGGGTGCGATCTCTGGGTTGGGCGGCACAACGGTCAGATCGCGAATGATGTTGTCGACCTCGCTCATCAAGAAGAGTGATGGCAGCAAGAGAAGCAGCACCCAGAGAAACTGAGGATCGAACCCCCGCAAGCCCAACCGCTCCGCATGGGGTTCGGGGATGCGCTGGGTTGCGAGGATCGCGACCAGGCCGAATCCCACGACCTGGCCAATCCCGATCGCACCGAAGTCGGGTTTGTTCGCGAACATATCCGCGACGATCGCGGTGGCGAACACCGCACCGAAGGTAAGGCCCAGCGCCGCCATCGGACCGGGGTAGTGTTCCGGTTGCTCCGTCGTCGGACCGCCTTGTCGAAATCTGCGTCCAGGTTCACTCATCGGGCTTCGAAGATCCTGCGAAGGGCCACGCCCGTATGGCTCCGGGCGCATCGCGCCACAGCTTCCGGGGTTCCCTCGGCCACAATCTCTCCTCCCTCCGCCCCGCCTTCGGGTCCGAGGTCAATCACATGGTCCGCCGTTTTGATGACATCAAGATGATGCTCGATAACCACCACGGTATTTCCCATATCCACCAGGCTCCCGAGCATTTCGAGTAGCTTTTCGACGTCGGCAAAGTGGAGCCCGGTCGTGGGTTCGTCGAGCAGGTATAGCGTGGATCCAGTGGCCCGCTTGGCGAGTTCCTTTGCGAGCTTGACCCGCTGCGCCTCGCCCCCGGAAAGTGTCGTGGCCGATTGTCCGAGATGAATGTACCCGAGTCCCACGTCGCGCAACGCTTCGAGGGGCCGGCGAATCGAAGGCACGTTCTCCAGGAACGAGAGCCCCTCTTCCACCGTCATGTCGAGCACATCTGCGATCGACTTGCCGCGATATTTAACCGCCAGGGTTTCTGCCGTATAGCGTTTGCCGCGACAAACCTCACACAGCACAAACAGGTCCGGCAGAAAGTGCATCTCGACCCGCAGTGCGCCGTCACCGTCGCAGGCTTCGCAACGCCCTTCGGCCACGTTGAATGAAAAGCGTCCCGGGCCATAGCCCCGCACTCGAGATTCGGGCAGTTGGGCAAAGACTCTGCGAATCGCGTCGAAGGCGCCGCTGTAGGTGGCGGGGTTTGAACGCGGGCTGCGCCCGATGGGGCTCTGGTCCACATCGATCACCTTGTCGATGTGTTCGAGGCCGGCGATCTGGCTGAACCGCCCCGGGACTTCCCGCGCATGATGGAGCTTGGCCGCCAACGCCCGGTGGAGGGTCGCGTTGATGAGCGTCGACTTGCCCGACCCCGAAACCCCAGTCACTACGGTGAAGACCCCGAGCGGCAGCCGCAGGCTCACGTTCTTCAGGTTGTGTTCCGCGCAGCCGTGAATTTCCAAGAACTTGCCGTTCGGCTTGCGTCGCACGACCGGAATCGCGATCGCGCGCTTGCCCGAGAGATAGGCGCCGGTCAGGGACTTGGGATGTTTCATCAGCGCTTCGGGTGTTCCCTCGGCGATCACGAACCCACCGTGAATCCCCGCGCCCGGGCCCATGTCGATGACGTGATCGGCTGCGCGGATCGTGGCTTCGTCGTGTTCGACCACGATCAAGCTGTTGTTCATGTCACGCAGGCGCAGCAAACTTTCGATCAGGCGGGCGTTGTCTCGGGCGTGCAAGCCGATCGAAGGTTCGTCGAGGATGTAGAGGACACCCATCAAGTGGGAACCGATCTGGGTCGCGAGACGGATCCGCTGGGCTTCACCCCCCGAAAGCGACGCGCTCGGTCGATTGAGCGTGAGGTAATGGAGCCCGACATCCACAAGAAACTGCAACCGCTCTTCGATCTCGCGCAAGATTCGCTCGCACACTATGCGTTGAATCGAGTTCAGGGATAGCTTGGGCAAAGTCTCGGCCAGCGTCGCGATGGGGAGTTCGCACAGCTCGGGCAACGTCATGCCCCCGAGTTTCGTGTGACGGGCCTCGAGGCCGAGACGGGATCCCCCGCAAGTCTTGCACGATCCTGCGACCCGATAGCGCGCCAGGGTTTTTGCCGCGCGCTCGTCGACTTCGCAGCGGCGTTCGAGTTCATCCACCACGCCGAGCCACGGCCTCACTACCACGGCCCTCGCGCGCCGACGTTTCCGACCCGGTCGAAGCAGGCCTCCGGGGATTGGAATTTTCGGCTTGCCCGTTCCTTCGAGGATTCCCGCTCGCGCCCTGGCGGGCAGTTGATTCCACGGGCGTTCGAGATCGATGTCGTAGTGTTCGGCGAGCGCCGCCAGCACTTCGGCGTAATAGTCCGCGGCCTTGCCCCGGGACCAGGGTTCGATCGCGCCCCGGGCGAGGGACCGCGTGGGGTCCGGGATGATCCGCTCGGGTGAAAAAATTTCGATGACCCCCAGGCCCGAACAATCGACGCACGCGCCGTTGCGGGTATTGAAGGAGAACAGCGATGGGACGAGTTCGGGAAACGAAACCTCGCACGCCACGCAGGCGCGGTGCTGGGAGAGCAGCCATTCGTCTGCACCGGGTTCCCCTTCGCGGCCGATCAAGACCTTCACCATGCCGACGCCCAGTTTGAGTGCGGTCGCGACCGACTCGCCGAGCCTGGCCGCGATCCCGTCCTTGAGCACGATGCGGTCGACCACCACGTCGATGTCGTGCACCTTGGTGCGCGGGATTTTGATCTCGTTGGCGAGGTCGAACATCTTTCCGTCGATCCGCACGCGCACGAAACCCTTGCGGCGGTAGTCGTCGAGTTCCTTCTTGTACGCACCCTTGCGGCCTCGAATCACCGGCGCGAGCAACTGGACGCGCGTGCCGTTTGCGAGGGCACTGATGCGTTCGACCATTTCCTTGGGCGATTGCCCCGCGATCGGGTTGCCACAGCTGTAGCAATGGGGTTCTCCGGCCCGGGCGTAGAGCAAGCGGAGGTAGTCGGCAATTTCCGTGATGGTCCCGACCGTCGAGCGAGGACTCTTGGTCGCGCCCTTCTGTTCAATCGAAATTGCGGGGGAAAGCCCTTCCACTGAATCGACGTCGGGCTTTGCCATCTGGTCGAGAAACTGTCTCGCGTAGGCGGACAGTGATTCGACGTAACGGCGTTGGCCCTCGGCGTAGAGGGTGTCAAAAGCGAGAGAAGATTTGCCCGAACCCGAGAGGCCGGTAATAACCACGAGCGCACCACGGGGAATGTCTATGTCCAGGTCCTGCAGGTTGTGTTCGCGCGCGCCACGGATTTCAATGTTCGGATGCGCGCGCTGGGGCAGCAGGCCGTCGAGCCGGGCAACCGCCTGAGGTTTCACTGCGCGTCCGCGGAAGCTTCCGCAACGCTCGATGCCGCGTAGATTCCCTTGCGCTCGATGAACGTCCGCTCGCGCAACGCGTTCACCCAGCGGGTGTACTCCTCCCCGGTCTTGGTCCGAAAGAGTTCCCGTTCGAGTTGAGGGCGCGCATCTTCGATCATGACGGGTCGAAATGTACGCCGCTCGACGAGCTCGAGCAGGTTGCAACCAAAGGGCATATCGATCACGCGACTGATGGGGTTGGCCTGGTTCATGTTCAACAGATCGGAGGCCATCCAGCCCGCAAGGTCATCGAGGTGAATCCAGCCGAGTTCTCCCCCGTTTTCGGGGTTCGCGTCGGAAATCTCTTGGGCGACCTCCTCAAAGCTCTTCTGTCCACTGACGATTTGTTCTCTCGCGGTGGTGACCCGCCGACAAGCGGAGTCTCCGCTCATGACGCTGTTCGCGTCGAAGCCCACCATGATGTGTCGCAGGTGAACTTCTTCTCCACCGCCAGGCTGATTTCCAAATCGCTTTTCGTAGAGAGCTACGATCTCAGAATCGGGGACCTGCACCTTCGAGCGCACCATGGAGTTCAGTACCTTGTCGCGTTCGATCTCGGATTTGATCTTGAGTCGATAGTCCTCGAACGCCATGCCATATCCCGCGACGCTCTCGGCGAGTTGTCCGAGGCTGAGGCCGGTGTCCCGCGCGATGGAAGCGATGGCATCGTCGACCTCGGACTTGGAAGCGCCGAGTTCCAGCTGTTGAACCACCACGTCGATCAACCTGGACTCGATCAGCCGTTCGAGGGCGTCTTTGCGCATCTGAAGGATCTGGTCCTCGGGAACTCCGGCGGCGCGCATGCGCTCGATGACCGGCCTCGCGATTTCTTCGATCTCCGACGCGAGTACAAGTTGGTCCCCGACCTGTGCGGCGATGCCGTCAACCAGAATCTCTTCGGCGGACAGGTTCGCGCTCTGCAAGAGGACGATTCCGCAGAGCACCGCAAACCAGATTCCCGCACGGCCGATGATGTGTGTGCCCGTCTTCACTCGTACAATCCCCCGCGGGCCAGCAATGGTCCCCATGAGCAGGCGGCGATGCTAGCAGCCCATTGCGAAACCCTCGCCTTCGCCAAGGTCCCGTGCTCTCGGCTTCTCGTCGCCGACCGCTGCGCTTCAGGGTATCGGGAGCGCCAATTCGCCGTTCAACGCACGAGCGGGGGCGAGGTCCTTGGCCGCGCTGGGTTGGACAGCGTGACCGGACGGAAGTTCACTCCAGCGCGAGGGATCGAGCAGCCTTGCGGGCATGGAAACGATTCGGGATGCAAGCCGGCATAGACTTTCGGGACTGGGGCCCGTTGATTCGCTCGCAGCAATGATTCCGCGCAATTGGGACGCGGTCTCGCAGCCCACCACTGCAGTGCAACCCGGAAGCGTGGCCACGTAGGCGACGAAGAGTTCTTCGATGCTGCAATTGAGCGCTGTAATGCAGCCTCGGATCTCGGCCAGGGGCTGCGTGAAGCCGCGCAACTTGTGCGGTAGCTGACGCGGCGGAATGAACGCCAGTCCCTGCAGAAATATGCTGCGCAGGTAGATCTGTTTTCCCGCCTCCTGTGCGGCCTCGAAGAACCCCCGACGCGCCAGCCGTTGGTCGAGCAGGCTGGCTGCGACCTGGATGACTTCGATCTCGGGATGCTCGAGCGCTAGCCAGGCCTCCTCGGGATTTGCGGCCGATACTCCGAGCGCTCCGATCAATCCCTGCTCTCGTTCGCGCCGCAAGCGTCGCCACAGCCGCCCGTCATGTGCTTCCAAGTGTCGCTGGCGATGGAGCATCACGACGTCCAACACCTGGCGACCGAGTGCGCGGCGGCTCTCGGAAAGACTGCGGCCGGTATTCGCGAGCGCCTCGGCGGAAGTCGCTCCGGGTCCCGTGACCTTCGGATGCAACTTGGTCACGATCCGAAACGAATCCTGGCAACCGATGGCCCGCAACGAGGCGCCGATCAAGGCTTCGCTGTCACCGTAGCCCCGCGCGGTATCGAGGGTTGTGATGCCTGCGTGCATCGCAAGGTTGAGCATTTCCTGCGCCGCGGAGGGCTCGGGTGCACCGCTCGTATTATTGATTCCGTAGTTCCCGCTCCACTGCGCCGTACCCAGGGCAAGCGGGATCGTCGTGGCTACCAAGTGGTCCATCCTCCATCCACCAACAAGTTTTGTCCCGTCACATAACTTGCGGCCCGGCTCAACAGAAACGTCACCGGGCCCGCAATTTCTTCGGGATTCCCGACGCGGCCCAACGGAATTCGGCGAGCGAGGTCCTCGATAAATTCTTCGTGTTGTCGGATCTCTCGCTTGGGAAACGGTCCGGGGCTAACGCAGTTCACGCGGATTCCAAGCTCTGCCAGGGAACATGCGGCGTGCCGGGTAAGTTGGATGATCCCCGCTTTGGCGGCCCCGTAGGCCGGCGGGCTCGCGAATTGACTCGCGCGTGAATAGACCTTGGGTTGTGGCGAGACCACGCCATAGATCGAAGCCACGTTGACGATGGCTCCCGCGCTTTCGTGAGCCTCCGCCGGTGGGTCAGCGCGGCGGGACATCCGCGCTGCGGCGGCCTGGGTCGCCAGCGCAAATGCGCCGATCGCGCTTGCAACCGACGCTTCAAAGGGAGCGCGGGACAACTCCATCCAGTGATTCGATCGCGATACGGCGGCCTGGGCGGGATGGGCGTTGTTCACCCAGCCCGAGACCCGTCCAGCTTCCGCTTCGATCAAATCAAGCATGCGTTCGAGGTCGGCGTCGCGACACGCGTCTCCCACCATGGCGATTACATCCCCGGGCAAAACACGGGACTTTGCTTCGGCGAGCACGCGTTCGAGGGTCGACGGCGTTCGTCCGCAAATCACCACGGTGGCCCCGGCGGCGGCGAGCCCCAGAGCGATCGCACTGCCGAGCTCACTTCCCCCGCCCGTAACCCCGATCCCAAAGCCGCGAAGATCGAACGGCTCGTTTGTTGTTGTCGTAGTTGAAGTCGTCGTGATCGTTGTTTCAGAAGTCGTCGTAGACATACCGGCCTATCCTTCCACCAATTGCTTTTGCTCGACGCCGTTGTTCTGGGCGACGATCTCGGGATGCGCATCCAGGAGCGCGACCATTTCCGAATAGTGGATGGCAATGGCGCGATCAGAGGAATGTGCTTCGAACAATGCGAAGGCACTGCGGGCCATCGCGAGATCCGCAAAGGTGTCGACGGTCCAGCGCCACTCGGGTCGAGCGGGCCAGTGATCTGGAACCGGGCAGCACTTTGCAGCGCAAGATTGCGCCAACCACGAGAGCACATGCGTGCGGTGATGGGGTTGGTCCTCGGGGATCTCATCCTCACTTGCCAACACGGCTTCGGCGCGGGCGAGCTGCGGACCAAAGCCGAGAGGGAGTTGGTGCGAACCATCGGCTTTGGCGACAAACTCGATCAGCGGGTGGTCTTTGCCGAATGGGACTCGGGCGTCGAGCAACAGGTCCACCGCTTCAGCCGAGATGAACGGGTTGTCGGCCGTGATCCGGACGATCCATTCGGGCTCGCGCTCCCGGATGATGGCGGTAAAGCGAGACAGCACGTTCTCATCCTCGCCCCGAAAAACCCGCAACCCGAGGCCGTGGCCCCAACTTTCCGTGACGTCGTCAGCCGGATCCGAGCTGGTGGCGAGCCACCACTCCTGAACTCGAGAGAGCCGCAATCGGTGAGAAATCAGCTCGAGCATCGGGCGTCCGGCGAGCGGAGCCAAAATTTTGCTCGGGAGCCGAGTCGAGCCGAGTCGAGCCTGAATGATTCCGAGCACGGCCATCAACACCCCTTTCCTTCTCGTTCGCGAGGTACAGAACGCGATGTGGCGTTTCAGCCTGAACTGCGGCCCCGCACGAGACGCGTCGTGGTTGACCGAGGGCCGACGAAATCCCGCTTCCCTTTGTAATACAAGTTTCATGCCGCCTTGTTGCACATCTGAGAACCCCGCTCTAGACTCCTGCCAGATATCCAATTCCCCGACTTAGATATCTGTATCCGCACCAGAAGAGCGGAAGCGACTCAGTATCAACATAGAGGGGGGTGTAGATGGCCGGCCCAATCCAACCGCCAACCTTCCATCCATTGGATCCCCCCCCGCGAGCCGGGGTTCGAACGAAGAAAAAGAAGCGGGCGCGAGACCCCAGCGAGGTCCGTCGCCGGTTGATCACCGCCGCCACCCAGCGCTTTGCAGATCGCGGCTTCGACGGGGTGAACTCGAACCAGATCGCGCGAGATGCCGGGGTTGGGGTCGGGACGTTCTACAACCATTTTCAGGACAAATTCGAGGTCCACCAGGCCGTGGTACTCGACGCCCTCGAGCGGCTGCGCCGCCAGATCGCGCATTCGGTCGCGCGCTCGGGCGGCACGATCGAAGCACAGGTCCGCGATCTCGTCGAGGCGATCGTCGCGTACGGGGAACAAAATCCCGCCCGGTTTCGAGTGGCCTTCGGGGCTGGCACCGCGGCGATCCGCGCGCCCCGGGTTGCCCGGGACGAGTCCGGCAAACTCGCCCCGGCCCGAGCCCAGGTGGGTTACTCGACGCGTGTTACCGAGCGGCGGCTCGCCGAACTTCAGGCCAGTGGCTTGCTCGACATGCGGCTCCACCCGGGAGTTGCTGCGCGCGCGTTCGTCGCAATGCAGAACAGCGTCGTGTGTTGGTGGCTCGAAGACAAAAGCCGCGCTGACCGCGAAGCCTTGATCGAAACCCTCGTACGTCTTCACCCCGCCGTCGCCGCGGCCACGCGCTGAGGTGCAGTCAGGCCCCGAGTCTAGTGAGGAGTTCGGTTGCGGCCTCGAACAGTGGCGCTGCGCCGTGGGATAGTGACGGGGCAGGGGCGTAGATTTTGTGGTCGGGTGCTACGCGCAATCCGAGGGCGGGCTGACTCAACAGGTGTACGAGTCGTTCGGGTTCGATCTTGGACTTCTCCGCAACCTGGAGCACGATCTCTCCGCGCACGACATCCATTGCGGCAATTCCGATCCTGCGCGCCATGGCCTTGAGGCGAATCACATCAAAGAGATTCTCGGCCTGGATGGGGAGGGGGCCGTAGCGGTCGAGTGTTTCGTCGCGCACCCGCGCGATCTCTTCTTCGTCCCGCGCACTCGCTGCGCGCTTGTACAGAACCAGCCGCTGACTGACGTCGGCAACATACGATTCGGGCAGCCGAGCCTCGACGGGTAACCGAATCTCCGGGTCAATCTCTGCCCGATGAAACTCGCCTCGCAGCTCTTCCATGGTTTCTTGCAGCATCGACATATAGGTTTCGTACCCGACGCTCATCAAGTTGCCCGACTGTTCGAGACCCAACATGTTGCCCGCACCTCGGATCTCGAGATCCATGTTTGCGAGCCGAAAACCGCTCCCCAGCGCGGAGAGGTCCTGAATCGCCTCCAGGCGTCGTTCCGCATCAGGGGTCAAATGATTGAGGCTCGGCACCAACAAGTACGCGTAGGCGCGATGGGTCGAGCGCCCCACGCGCCCCCGCAACTGGTAGAGCTGCGCGAGCCCCAGGGTGTGGGCGCGGTTGATCACAATGGTGTTCGCGCGCGGGATATCGATTCCACTCTCGATGATCGTGGTGCAGAGCAGGACATCCGCCTCGCCGTGTATGAACGCTCGCATGACATCTTCGAGATCCCGCTCCTTCATTTGGCCATGCCCGATCAAGACCGACACTTCCGGCACGATACGCCCGAGCATCTCGCCAATCGCATCGATGCTCTGCACTCGATTGTGGACGAAGAACACCTGACCCCCGCGCCGAGTTTCGCGCAGAATCACCTCGCGGATCAGCAACTCGTCGAAGCGACTCACCTGGGTCCGGATTGCGAAGCGGTCAACAGGAGGCGTGTTGATCACCGATAGGTCCCGCACCCCGGTGAATGCCATTTGGAGCGTGCGGGGGATCGGCGTCGCGGTCAGGGTGACGACGTCGACGGTTTTCTTCAATTGCTTGATGCGCTCCTTGTGGGTAACCCCGAAGCGGTGCTCTTCGTCGATCACGAGCAGGCCGAGGTCGCGAAACTTCATCTTCTTTTGCAGCAAGCGATGCGTTCCGATCACGATGTCGATTTCACCCGTTGCACAGCCTTCGATCACAGCGCGCGACTTTTTGGTCCCCTGGAAACGAGAGAGGAAATCGACGCGAATCGGATAACCCTCAAAGCGTTCGACAAAATTTTCGTAGTGCTGCTGACACAAAATTGTGGTAGGCACCAGCACGGCGACCTGCTTGCCGTCCAGTGCGGCGCGGAAAGCCGCGCGCAGGGCAATTTCGGTCTTTCCGTAGCCGACGTCGCCGCACACCAGGCGATCCATCGGCTTGTTGCGCTGCATGTCCGACAGCGTGTCTTCGATGGCGCTCATTTGATCCGGGGTCTCGACAAAGGCGAAAGAGGCCTCGAACTCTTCAAAATAGGTATCCCTGGGACTGAAGGCGAAACCCGGGGCCAACTCTCGAGCCGCGTGCAGACTGAGGAGTTCAGCGGCCATGTTGCGGAGGGATTTCTTGACGCGTCGCTTGGCCTTTTCCCAGGTTGCACCGCCGAGGCGATCGATGCGGGGCTTGGTGCCATCGGCACCGCCATAGCGCTGAACCAGGTTGAGCCGGTGAACGGGCAGAAAGAACTTGTCTTCGGCCAGATACTCGATGCACAGCAGCTCGGATGTGACGCGACCCGCCACGAGTTCCACGAGCCCGCGATACGTCCCGATGCCGTGATCGCTGTGCACCAGATAATCCCCGGGCGAAAGCTGAGAGAGACCGTCGATCGCCGCCCCCTCCTGCCAGGTTTTGCGGGTGTGTCGCTTCTCGCGCTTGCCAAATATTTCTTCTTCGCCGACGACCACCAGGCCTTCGCCGGGGAGTTCGAAGCCTTCGGACAGGTCCGCTACCCGGACCTCGATGCGTCCGGGTGCCGACCAGCGCCAAACCGGCCGTCGATTGTTCGCGAGCCGCGGTTCGAGCCCGTACTCCCTCAGCAACGCGCGCAAGCGTTCGGCGCTCGAGAGCGCCGAACAAGTGAGCACAATGCGGTACCGAGACGAGATCCAAAGTGCCAGCTTGTCGATCAGGGGCGAGAGCGCTCGTTCGTGAGTTCGGGCCCGGGCGAGATCTCGGCGCAGCTCATCGTGCCCGGTCGAACCGATGTCGATCTCGATCGCGCCACTCTTGCGATCGTGAATGGAAAGACGCTCGAGGGAAACGGGATTGCGCTCGCGAATCGCGTTCTCGAGTTCTTCCTGTTCGAGCAGCAGCACGCAGGGGTCGATCACCGTGCGCCCCGAGTCCCGGGCCGCCGCGTGATTTCGCAGCGCTTCTTCACAGTACTGGGCGAGTCGTTTCTGCCCGGCCGCGGGATCGTCGATCAGCACCAGGGTGTCGTCGGGCAGGTAGTCGATCACGCTCTCTTGATCGGGTTGGATCAGGGGGCCCAGGGATTCGATGCCCGGCGGCAGGCTGCCGCGCAACAAGGCGTCGATGATTTCTTCGATCTCGTGATCGTCGTTTCCCTGTTCGAGTGCGAGTTCTCTCAAGCTGTCTGCGCGCTCGAGCACCTGTTCGCGATCGATCAGCAGCTCCTGGGCGGGTGATGCGGTGACGTGCTCGCACTTGCCTTGGGAGCGCTGGCTCGCGGGGTCGAAGTCGCGAATCGATTCGATCTCGTCGTCGAAGAACTCTACGCGACAGGGAAGACCGCAGTGAGGCGAGAAGAGATCGACGATGCCACCCCGCACGGCGAACTCACCGGGATCTTCGACGATCGCGACCCGCGAATAGCCCGCACAGGTGAGGGTTTCTATCAGGACATCGCGGTCGATCGACTGCCCCACCTCGAGTTGGGTGGTGTGCGCGCGAACCCGCTCGCGTGCGGGCACCCGGGACAACAGGGCGCTCCAGGGAGCGATGACGATCGGCGCAACGTCTGCGATATCGAACGATCGAAGCAGCCTGTAGAGGATCGCCATACGCTGGGTCGTGACAAACGACTGGGGCGAGAAGCGCTCATAGGGAAGGGTGTCGTGGCGGGGAAACAAAAAGACGCGAGTTTCGTCTTCTTGCTCTCCCAGGGCCAAACGCAGATCTTCCGCGAGTGCGTCCGCGGCGCGGGAATGCGCGGTCAGCAGCAGAATCGGTCGGGTCCCCTGGGTGCGAATGAGTTCGGCGGCGACGAGCGAACGCGCAGCGCCCCGCAATCCGGTGATCCGCACGGGCGTAGTGCGCTTTCGCACCTGGCCCACGACCTGCTTGATCGTTTTGCTCTTCGTTCGACTCAACAGTATTTCCCGTGCGTGCGCTCAGCTGTACGTCAAACCAAATCGCCCGAAAACGTCGGCCGCTGAACGCAAGAAGGCCCGCGTACCACCGCGACGGCGGGGTACCCGGGCAGAGCTTCGGTCTGCAGGGGTTTACCATCCCGGCCAGCACTTCGCAGCCCTTGAAACCTGTTGAAGAACCCCGATCGGCCCAGGCGTAGGCGTGTGTGGCGATTCCCCAGGGCGGCGGCGTATGATGGTCCCGTCATGGCCGAGGAACAGCATTCAAATCAAGAAAACCACCAAGGACACCAACGACACCAAGGACACCAACTACACCCCATCGAAGCGTCGAAACTCCAGGCGCGGCGCGAACGCGTCTTTCTCGTACTCGCTGGAGTTTTCCTGGGCTCGATGACGATGCTCAACATTTTGGGCATCTCGCGCTTTATCGATCTTTCGTTCAACGTGTTCGGCCTTCAGATCCCCATGGCGTTGGCGGTCGGCGTGCTTCCCTATCCGATCACGTTTCTCTGCACGGACTTCATCAGCGAACTCTACGGTCGGAAGCGCGCCAACTTCGTGGTCTGGGTGGGGGTGTTGTTGAACGGCATGGTGGTGGGCTTCTTATGGCTCGGCGGCGCGCTACCTCCGTTTCCCGACCTCGATGTGGCCACCGGACTCCCGCCGACCGATGCCTACGACTTTGCATTTTTTCGTATCCGTCAACTCACCATGGGTGCGGTAACGGCATCGATGGTCGCCTACCTGGCGGCGCAATTTTGCGACGTCTATTTGTTTCACTTCTGGAAGAACCTCACCCGGGGCAAGCATCTCTGGCTGCGAAACAACGGCTCGACCCTGGTGAGCCAGTTCATCGACACGTTTGCGGTGATCACAATCACACACTTTTATGCGAACGGATTGCCGGTCGATGCCGCCAGCCCGATTTGGCCACAATTGTGGGTTTTTATTGCATCGGGCTATGTATTCAAGCTGATCATCGCCCTGGTCGATACACTTCCCTTCTACGTGGGCGTCCACTATTTGAGCCAATACCTGGAAGTGGACCCCAGTGCCGAGCACGCGAGCCAGAAGTGACGCGCGGAAGCGTCGCTACCCGCCGGAGCGGATTTTTGCGATGATGCAACCGCGACGGACGAGCGCAGCGCGAAATCCGGCGCCGAAACTGAGATAGGCTTTCGAAGCATGATGGGAGTGAACCGAGCAGTGATTCGAGGCGTGTCCCGAAGGCCGAGAGGTTGGTCTCGAGCGGGAGCTGGATCGTAATGCGTTCGATATCAGATCTCGCGGAACGGTATATCTTTGACTACTTGCCCGTCTTTACCCAGAACCTGGCCATCAGTGCGGCGGGCCAGCGGCGCTTTCTAAACCGGTTCTCGGATCACTTTCACAACACGCTCGGGAAGTGGCAAGAAACGATCCACGGCCCGGTAGCCGTGTTGAAGGAAATTCAGCGCGAACGTTTGGTGCGTCTGGTGGAGCGCGCGCGCGAGCACTCTCCCTTCTATCAGAATCTTCCCGCGCCGTCGTACGCAGCGGATGCCGAGGAGGCGATTGAAGAGACCCTTTCGCGGATCCCCATTCTTTCGAAAAGCGTCTACCGCGAGAACACTGACGCGATCGTGACTCGAGACATTCCCCAGCGCACGCTCCGGCGCGGTATGACGAGCGGCACTACGGGTACGGCCCTGCGTCTTTACTATACCCGGGAAACGGAAGCGGAAGAGTATGCCACGGTGTGGCGCTTGCGCGAACAGCTGGGCGTCGGGCTCTACGACCTTCACTTCACCTTTACGGGCAAAGTCGTGGTGCCCGTGACCCAGACCAAGGCCCCTTTTTGGCGCAACAACAGTTACAACAACCAGTTGCTCTTTTCGCTTTACCACATGTCGCCGGACAACCTCGAACTCTACGTCGATCAACTCCACGAAACGGATGCCCGTTACGCCAATGGTTATCCCTCGGGTCTGCACCTGGTTGCCCGCAACATGCTCGCCGCGGGGACCACACTTCCGCGCGGGCAGCTCAAGGCGGTGTTCACTTCCTCGGAATCGCTGCTGGCGTTCCAGCGTCGGGACATCGAGGAAGCCTTTGGCGCCAAGGTGTGGGACCGCTACGGGAGTGCGGAGTTTGCGGTTTCGATGACGGGGTGCAGCGAGGAGAATCTCCACGTCGACATGGAGTTCTGCATCGTCGAGGTCGAGGTGATGGAAGAGACCGACGAATATGTTCGCGGCCCGTTGCTCGTAACGGGGCTCTCGAACAACGCGACCCCGTTTCTTCGTTACCGCATTGGAGACGTGGGCACGCGCCTCAAGGCCCCCTGTCCCTGCGGTAGACCGGGGGACGTCTTTCTCGATGTTGACGGTCGCATCGAAGATTTCATCGTGACGCCCTCCGGTCGCCGAATCGGGCGCATGGATCACATCTTCAAGTCGATGAGCGAGGTTGAAGAGGCGCAGATCCTGCAGAGCTCGCCCGATGCAATCGACGTCGTCTTTGTGCCGGGACGGGGATTCAACGCCGCAACCGAAGCGAAGCTACGGCGTGAATTTCGCTCTCGCGTTGGCGGCGATGTAACAGTGCACCTTCACAGCGTGACGGAAATTGACCGAGAGC
The DNA here is from genome assembly GCA_022563535.1 of Myxococcales bacterium. Classification (NCBI taxonomy): domain Bacteria; kingdom Pseudomonadati; phylum Myxococcota; class Myxococcia; order Myxococcales; species Myxococcales bacterium. The sequence continues at coordinate 3,677 of JADFNE010000023.1, read as the reverse complement.
CAAACGGCAAGTTCCGCGCGGTCAAGTCCACCATTGCAAAACTCGCAGACTCTTAGTTGCAGCGGCCGACGAGGGCCAGTCGCAAGCGCGATCGCAGTGGCGCTTGCACTCGGGTGTGGGTTTCCCGCAATTGCCGAGGATGCGTCGAGAGAGACAGCAGAGATCGTCGAGACAGCAGAGATCGAAAATTTCGGTGCAAACGTTGTCCGCAATGGAAGCTTTGCCGCCGGGCTCGAGCACTGGATCGTCGACACCACTGAACGAGATGCCCAGGACAGCACGGGACATATAGGCGCCGGGGGTTGTCCCGACAGCCAGTGCCTGCAGTTGAATGTGCAACCGGGCGATCAGACGATCGTCAAACAGCGGATCCGCGGACTTGCTCCGGGAAGACGTTATGCAGTCGAAGTCAAAGTTCACGCTTCCAAGCGTCAACACGTGCGGATCATTCTTCACGATCCAGACTGGAAGGGTCCTCAGTGTGCGCGCAAACCCCTCTCGATGTTTGCCGAGTACGAAGGCGCCGACGATTGGCAGACGCTGCGCACGATCGTAAGCATCCCCGTTCGCGACCCCTGCAGCTCAACGAAAGACCACAGTTGGGAGCTCGAGGTCGAGTTCGTGTCTCTGCGCGGAGCGCGCCCCGGAGTGATGCTCAATGATCTTCGGGTTGTCGGGCTTTCAGAGCCGGCCTCGCTCGCCACCGGGATGGCGCCGCCGCTGTGCGCGTACTTTCGTGACTATGAGAACCTCGACCCGTGCCCGGACACGGCGTCACTCCGCGCGGCCGCGACCGACGGGAAGCGCCTCGCCACGGCCGGGAAGTGGATGCTCGACGAGGGCCAGGGAGCATTGATCCACGACTATGTGGCCGGTCGCAATGGCGTGATCGAGTCCTTCGGCTCGGGCCAGACGGCGGAGTGGCGAGGGGGCGCACTGTTTCTGAGCGGCGAGCCGGGCTCGCGAGTGCGGGTCGACTCCGGGCAGCCCATCGCTGGCGAGACCTTCGAACTCTCTCTCGAGGTTTCGCCCGCCAGCGATTTCGTCCAAGGCTGCCTGCTCGCGAGCCAGCCCGAGGGCAGCAGTCTCGGGGGCTTTCGCCTCTGCGTGTCGCAGGCCACTCAAGTGTTGAGCTTCGAAATGTCGAACGGCACGATTCGGCGCGAGTACGCGAGCATCATGACGGCCCCTCTCGAACCCCAGCGCTTCACTTCCATCCGGGTTCGCGGTCACGCCGGAGCACTGGAAGTCTACGTCGACGATCGCCGGATCAAGCGATTTGACGTCCCTCGACTGCGCTTGACCAAGAGCCCCTATCCGCTCGTCATCGGCGCTGGGGTAGAGAAGAGTGAGGCGGGATTTCGCGGCAAGATTCGCAACGTCACCATGCGCGACACTGCGTCTGCAGCGAAACGCATGCGCGCCATACCCTTGGGGTTCGTGAGCCGGGGAAGTTGGTCGTTGAATGAAGGCGCTGGGATCGTGATTCACGATCGCGCTTCAAAGCACCACGGCGTGATCGAAAGCTCTCCCAAGCGCGCCGCCGCCCAGTGGCACGGCGATCGGTTGCACTTTGGTGGCACTTCCGACTCGGGAGGCGTTCTGGTCCGGGACGCGGGTCCACTCTACGGCAACGATTTCGAAATTCGGCTCGAGGTCATGTTCGACGAGCCGCGGAACGCCTGGAGCGCGCTCATGTCGAGCAAGACATCCTCGGGGGTGCTGGGCGGCTTCAATATTTTTTACCGGGGCGACAAACGTGAACTCGAGGTGAAACTTGCGGATGGCGAGCGCCAGGTCGAAGTCCAAGTCGCGTTGCCCTTCGACATTCCGGCGCACGAGTGGACTCCGATCTTGCTTCGATTTGTTCACGATCAACTCGAAGTCGCGGTATCGGGCGTAGTGATCGGTAGCTTTGATTTTCCGGAGTTCGAACTCGCCGAGGCGAGGAAACAGCTGCTCATTGGTGCCTACTACTATCCGCCGAGCAAGGGTGTGAAGGGAAGCATCCGCAACGTTGAACTCCTGATGCGAAGTGAGAGCATTTCGGAGACCGAGGGTGAGATAAAACTGTTCGGGTCGGCCAAGACAGATACCCCTTGCCGCGCGAAGCCCTTGCGCGAAACCATGATCGTGGGCAGCAACCTGTTGGTGCCCAACTGGCTTGGCGCGACCTGCACGCGGCGACTCAGTGCCGGTGCTCGCTTCGAGTACATCGTCGAGGTTCCCACCGATTTCGAGTTGGTGGCCAGCGGAGCGAGTCAGGTCAAAAACGGAAAGGTTGTCGAAAACACGGTCAAGAAAATTGGCAAGGGGATGCGTGACGGCTTGAAGATCCGCCGCTACCGAGTCGAGCTGGGCTATCGCTGGGTCGTGGGTGGAGAGTCAGGATTTGGCCCGCTGTTCATTCGGGCCAACGGGAAACCCACCGAAACGCCCGGCACCGCGCTCCCGCGCATGTACTTCCAGGAAGCCGAGCGTGTAGGGCTCGAAGAACCCGATTCTGTCGCCCTGCTCGCAAAGGCGTTCCCCGTGCTGCCGACTGCAACCAAGCTCCATCACAGTCTGGCTTGGATGGGACTACACAACAGTATGAGCTGGCCCAACTTCTTGGAGAATTACGGAGGCCTGGGGTTCAACACGGTTCCGGTCCTCGTTTCTTTCGACACACCCATCGACAAGAAGACGCGAAGCAAGTTCCTCGGAGCTGCGCGTCGCAAGGGCTTTGACCTGTTGGTCGTCGACTCTCCTTATCACCGGATGGCAATCTTTGCCGAAACCCGGATTGTGGACTCGGATGGCGTGCGCAAGTCGTTCATCGACCCGTCTTATCGAGGCACTTACTATTGGGAGGAACTCGAGCGCATCGCCACGCGCAACCGCGAAGTCAAGCCTGAGTGGTACATGATGGACATAGAGTGCTTTGGTGGCGGCGCCAATGCGTGCTTGATTGGCAACGCGCCGGAGTGCAGCGACTATCTTGCCGCCATCACGCAGGACCATGCGAGCGATCCCACCGACGCGGTAACGGACCTTGGCGTCGAGTTGCTATTCAACATCCGGGACAAGCTGCAAGAGGTATTGCCGGGGGGCGTGGCTCCGCGCATGGGTGCGTACAACAGCGAACCCAACCAGATCTACACGGGGATATTTGACTTCAACAAGCTCTACGACGAAGTGGTCGACTACGCGCAGCCTGTCGTCTACAGAAACCTGCCAAAGCTGGTAGGGGAGCGTCTGCGAAACATTCGCGCCCTGATGGCGCGCGGCGACATCATTCCCTGGGTGGATCCGGGTACCGCCGCGGAGTTCCCGAGCATTTGGGTCTACGACAAAGTGATCGAAGTATTCGGCTCGGGATCGCTCGGGATCGCATGGTTTTCATATATGAACTTCGAGGGAGCAGATTTTTACCATGTTGCTCGCGCGATGGAGGCGGTGATTCCCGTCGAAGATGTGATCGTGGGAAGCCAGCCGATGGCCTCGATCGAAGCGAAGGGCTCGCGTGTCAGCGCAACGGGGTTGTCAAACGGCCCGCATCATCTGCTGCTGAGCGACTACACCGGTGGGGCGACAAGCAAGTCGACTGGGAAGGCGGAACATCGGGTGGTGGAGTTGCGGCTGCCCGTCGATGTGCGAGGAACGTTATGGGATCTCGCGCGCAAGCAGCCCCTCGG
>JADFNE010000022.1:45000-68057 GCA_022563535.1 Myxococcales bacterium | reverse complement strand
ACGAGGGGTTCTGCCGGCCGGCTGCAGGGAAGGGGCAGCCAGAGGACAAAGACCAAGAGGTGAAGCCGCCCGAAGAGGTGCAGTACGAGGAGTTGCTCGCCGTGCGCGACGTAGTGAGGAAGCGGCTGTGTCGCCTGAAGACTCGAAAGATCGACGGCCGGCCGTACGTGCGCCTCGAGGAATACGTAAAGTGGAAAGGGCGGAAGTGCAGGGATGAGCTGGCCGTCGAGGACGGACTCGTCGTTGCGTCTTGGAACGCGTGGGTGGAGGACCACGGCGGCGACCCGGCGGAGCTGGCCGGCGTCGTGGTCGCAGGTGATACAGTCCTCGCAGACCCGTCCGACCGCAGCCCGCCGGACTACGTCGTGGAGCAAGACCCGGCGAGGGCCTTCGACCTCCAGCGCTACCGCCGCGACGCGCTCAAGGCTGTCAACAGGTGGATCGTACCCAAGGTCGAGACGGAAAGGCGCGGCGATGGCCCCGACCCGATGGGGCACTCCCAGATGGGAGGATGGTGGGACCGTGCGCCCTACCAGACCAAGGTGGCGGACTTGCGAGCCCGGGTACTCGGCTACGCCGCAGACGTGTTCGTGGTCCACACCGGACCGGGTCGCGCTCAGTGTACTCCTCGGATCCCTCGCGGCGATGCTCGCGTGGCTCGTGCATCCGTGGTACGACCCGATGAACGACGCCTCGATCTACATTTCGACAACTCGAGCCCTGATTGCCGGCGACGGTTATTCGCACCTCGGAATGCCCTTCCAACTGCGCCCACCGGGTTTTCCATTTTTGCTCGCGCCGCTTCTCCAAGTTTCTGGCTCGAACTTCTACGCAATGAATTTGTACGTCGCGAGCTTTGGTTGTGGTGTCGTGATCCTGCTGTACTGCTGGGCCCGACCCCGCCTGGGCTGGCTGCTCAGCCTGCTTTGCTGTTTGTTGGTGGGAACCAATCCGGTTTTCCTGCGACTCTGCAACCAGGTGATGTCCGATGTGCCGGGGGTGTTCTTTGTTCTCGCCGCGTTGATCATCGCGCGCGAGTGCGAACGCAAGCCGTCATTGGGCAAAGAGGTCCTGCTCGGAATCTGCATCGGCGTGTCGGCCTATGTCCGCGTACTGGGACTGATGTTGTTGCCCGCCATCCTGCTCGATCGCTTGATTCGACATCTGCGTAAGGATCCGCGCGATCAGACATGGAAGCAATTTTTACTGCGCCGCTGGGTTCCCGTGGCGGCGGTGACCATCCTGCTCTTAGCGCCCTGGGGAATCCGCAACCAATTGAACCCGATTGAACTTCCCGTCGATCAGCTGTTGAATCACTCCTACGCGACCGCGATGTTTCACTACGACCTCGGCGATCCCCGGTCAGCGCGGGTCAGTGTCCGCGATTGGGGCGCGCGAATCCTCGAACGCGGGAATCAAGTCAGCGCCGGGTTGGCAACCCGACTGCGTGACGCAGAGCCGACCCCAATGCGCCTTGGAGCCGCGACACTGATATTGGGAATCTACTTCTACTGGCTGGTCACAAGCCCATCGGCGCTGGGTCTATTCATTCTATTCGCTCTGGGGGTTACGGGATCGTACTTTGCCTTTCAGGATCGGCTGTTGCTGCCGATATTCGTGCTGCTGGTTCCCGTACTGGCCGAAGCGATTCAGCGCCTGATCGATCGGCGCTGGGGAACGCGATGGGCGACGGGTGTGGTCGCGGGGCTGTTGCTTGCAATCACCTTCGTCGACTTCGCTCCGCGCAACGGGTGGGCCGAGATCGAAGCGCGGCACGAACGTCTGACGAAGATCAGCCAGACCCTCGAGCGAGAACTCCTGCCCGATGCGCGACTTGCGACCCTGCGCGGCTTTCACTACGCGATGTTGATGGATCGCCCGGTCTACAGCCTGCGCTGGGCCCATCGTCACGGCAGTGGAAGCGACGGGATCGATGCGGTGATCGATCGCTATCGAATCAACACGTTGTTGCTCGATCCAGAAGTCCGCCTCGATCGCGCGAGCGAGAAACAGCTGGTCGCTCGCTACGGTGAGGGACAGCGGATCGCAGGAGTTCGCGTGATCCGCGTCCGCGAATGAGCTTTCTATTCCTGCGTCTGTTTCTGTCCAGAGGTCCGCTCAGCGCAGTCTCTTTTCGAGAATTTCCCCGGCGCGCAGTCCCAGTAGCAGATCACCTTCGAGTCCCAGACCCGCGACCCATGAGCGGTCGAGCATGAATACCGGCAGCTTGGAGGTTACCCGCAAATTGACTTCACCGGGCCAGCAAGCACCGTGCGGAGAATCTTCCAGCCAGTGATCATCGTCCCATAGCGGCTGCTTGACCGGGATGCGTTCAATCTGGTCGCCGTGAAACGGCATCAAGGCGAGGGCCCGCTCCACCAGGCGCTGTTCCTGTTCTGCGTGATCAATGCCTTCGACCGCGACGCTGCAAATGACCAGATCGACCCACTTTGGGTCGTCGTTGCGGCGGAAGACCGAAAGGGTTGCGACAGCCCCGGGAACGCCTGCGGGTCCCGTTTCGTCCAACAGCACGACACGGCTTGCCATGCCCTCGGGCAACACCCGGCGTCGGGCGCGCAGATGTATGCACAGACGCCGGCGCGTGGTGCGGGCAAGCTTCAAGAAGTCGGGGGTGTCTTTCTTTTCCAGCATGTTCGCGAGCGCCGTGGGCGGCGCAGCGATGATCATCATGCGTCCCGCCCAGATTTCCGTATTGCCCTCTACCGCGATCGCGGGTTGGCCCATCACGGAAACGAGTCGGAACTTGCGCGACAGGGTGCGGAACTCGCCGAACACCGATTCGACCCGACGGCGCAAGATTTCGTGCAACCATGGCGGGCCCGAAGCAAACCCCGCCCCTCCCTTGAGCACGCTTCCGAGTAGCCGCGCCTGGGCTTCGGGGCCCGGTGTCGCGGTGGCTAGATTGGATAGCGCGCGCACCTGGGCGTTCATCAACCGAGCCATTTCGGGGGTCGCATTGGCGGCTTCTGCGGGCAAGCCTCGGTGATGACTACCTTCGATTCCAATTCGCGGCAGCGCTCGCGACATCCGCCGACCCAGGCGGACCACCGAACTCGTCAACATCGCTTTGCGTTCGGCTTCGGAGGCTTCGCAGAGACTTCGCACCAATGCGTGAGCGGCCTCTGGTTTGCTGATTCCCCAGGCGACGAGTTCGTCGGCGCTCAGTTCGGCAGACCCGATGTTGATACGGAGATTGCTGTCGACGAGTTGGAATGAGATCTCTTCTTCTTCGATGCGTCGGCGATCGATCAGCGAAAGGGTGAGTTCGCGCAGGCAAAGATCGAGCATCCCCGAATCTCGCGCACCGGTCAGAAAGAAGGGTTCGCGCAGGCCAGCAAAGGCAGTTCGGGTGGCCTCTTCTTCGACGATCAGCACCCGTTGCCCCGCCATGCCCAGTCGGGCGGCGGTGACCAGCGCCGAGATTCCGCTGCCAACGATGACGGCGTCCCAACGCCGCGAGCGAACTCCGTCGTGTGGGGCCATCTCGGGCAGGGACACGGCTCAGTCCTTTTTCAGAAAACCCGGATCAATGATGAGTTGCACGCTGTCCGGGTCGCGGCGCTCGATGACGCCGATCTTGTAGGCTCGCTCGTCGAGCCCGCTGAAGCGTTGGATGATTTCCTCGTGTAGTTCCTGCGGGACCACGAGCACCATGCCGATGCCACAATTGAACACCCTGAGAAGCTCGGATTCGGACAATTCACCCTGTTCCGAGATCCAGTCGTAGACCCCGGGACGGGGCCAGGATTCGGTGTCAAGCCGCGCCTGGACACCGCGGGGCAGGATCCGCGGAATGTTTCCGTCAAAGCCGCCGCCCGTGATGTGGATGATGCCGCTGACCTGGAAGTCCCGGATTACGTTCAAAATTGGCTTCACGTAGATTCGGGTCGGCGCCATCAATGCGCTCGCCAAGGTGGTGTTGAGGGCTTCGTTGGCGGCGAAGAGGTCGACCTTGCCGGCCACAATTCCTTGATCGACGATATGCCGGACGAGGGAGTAGCCGTTGCTGTGGAAGCCGCTTGAAGCGAGTCCGATGAGCACGTCGCCCTCGCTAATGGTCGAGCCGTCGATCATCAGCTCTCGCTCGACCACGCCCACGCTGAAGCCCACGACTTCGAGGTCGCCGTCCCGATAAACGCCGGGCATTGTCGCGGTTTCTCCGCCGAGCAGAGCACAACCCGCGCGCTTGCAGCCTTCGGCGATTCCGCGGAGCGCATCGCAAGCGATCTTGCGGTCGAGCTTGCTCATGGCCAGATAGTCGAGGAAGACCACCGGTTCGGCGCCCTGTACCACCAGGTCGTTCACCACCATCGCCACGCAGTCGATGCCGATCGTGTCGTAGCGGCCAATCTGTCGAGCCAGGCTCAATTTGGTCCCGACGCCGTCTGTCGCCGCGACCCAGATCGGGTCGCGATACCGCTCCGGCGTCTTGAACATGCCCGCAAAGCCGCCGATCGAGGAAAGCACCTCGGGCCGGGTGGCCGTGCGAACAATCTCCTTCACATCGTCGATGAAGGATTCGTCGTGATCGAGATCTACCCCGGCCCGGGCATAGCTAGGCGCCGAATTCTCGGTGTCGTCCCGGGAGGAGTCGATCTCGACGGTGACTTCGCTGGGCTCGGTTTCGCTTTGTTTGGGTGAACGCATCCGGCATGAATAGTGGAAGGGAGTCGTGCCTGTCAATCTGGTGAGCGCAGGCGGGTCACGAATCCGGAAAAACCACCAGGGAGGCTTCTCGATCGAGCTTCTGGGAGGGTACGGCACACGGCATGCTATTGTGCTGCAAGTGAATATCGCGGTGGTGATACCCGCGCTCGATGAAGCCAGCGAGATCGAAAAGGCGGTCTCGAGCGCCGCAGGGCCCGATGTGGACGTCATTGTTGTCGATGGCGGGAGCCGCGACGGTACCCGAGAAGCGGCACGCAGTGCCGGAGCAAGAGTATTGAACGCCCAACGCGGCCGCGCCCGGCAGCTTCAGGTTGGGTTCGAAGCAAGCAAAAGCGATGTAGTTCTCTTTCTGCACGCAGACACGTGTCTTCCCGGGGGATGGGAGGCTGCGGTCGCTGCGGCGCTCGAGAACCCTGAAACCGTGGGAGGTGCGTTTCGTTTGGAGTTCGATGAGCGAGGCCTTCGCATGCGGATCCTCGAATGGGCGGCCCGGCTGCGGATCGCTCTGTTTGCCTTCCCGTTTGGCGACCAGGGGATCTTTGTGCGCCGCTCGGTCCTCGACGAGATCGGCGGGGTTCCCGACGTTCCCATCATGGAAGACGCGGACATGGTGCGCGACATGAAGCGTCTCGGGCGCCTGGCGCTGCTGCCAATTTCTGCGACCACGTCAGCTCGACGCTATCGCGAAGGTGGAATCGCCCGAACGTCAGTCATTCACTTTTTCGCGCTGGCGGCCTGGGGCGTCGGGATCGATCGCGGGCGTCTTGCGGGATGGCTCGATCGATGAGTGCAGCCGTGGTGAGCCAGTCGGGAGATGGATCGGTGCGACACGCGCTGCGGCGCCTGTCCCCTTATGTCCTGCGCAACATCCGCTACTACGCACTCTGGGCCGTCACTACCCTGGGCTACGTGGGTACCTTCGTTGCGGTCCCGGTGCTGACTGGCAGTGTGGTCCAGTCCGCAGTCGATGGACTCCCCCGCGAAGAACTCACGTTCAAGTGTGCCCTGCTGTTTGCCGTGGTCATCACTCGCATGATCTTTCGCTACTTCTCGCGCACGATGGTGTTCAACGCCGCGCGGCAAGTCGAATACGAAATCCGCAACGATCTGTACGCCCATCTGCAGCGGTTGCCTCAGTCCTTCTACTTTCGTTGGCGCACGGGCGATCTGATGAGTCGCTGCGTAAACGACCTCAACGCACTCCGCCTCATGCTCGGCCCCGGCTTGCTCTCGGTCATGCAAACGCCGGTGCTGTTCATCTCGGTTTTTATCGCGATGGCCGCCATCAGCCCAAAACTGTCGCTTCTGGTCATGATCCCCTTCCCGCTGTTCATCCTGATTGCCCGGGTCTTCGGGACTTCGATGCACCTGCGTTCCCTCGCGGTACAGGTCGGGCTTGGAGACATGTCGAATCAAGTCCAGGAGTCGATCGCGGGTATTTCGGTCGTGAAGGCCTATGCGATGGAAGAAGAGCAGCAGGCCCGTTTTTCCGCCGCAGCCGATGATCTGCTGCATCGACAACTGAAGATGGTTCGGATCAACGCGGGGATGCCCATGATCGTGGGCATGTTGCCGACCGCTGCGATGTGCATCCTGCTGGTCTTCGGCGGGGAGTACTACAAGGCCGGAGAAATCAACGTTGGTGACTTCATCACCTTCTCGGTTTTCATCTTTCAGTTGATCTTTCCAACCTTCATCATGGGTTGGGTGTTTGCGATGGTCCAGCGCGGTGCTGCGGCGATGCAACGTATTGACGAGGTGCTTTCGATCGAACCGAGCATTGCGGATCGGGACGATTGCGAAGACATCGATGACATTCGAGGTGAGATCGAGTTTCGCCATCTATCGTTTCGCTACAACGAAGACAGCGAGATCAAGGCGCTCGACGACGTTTCCATTCAGGTGCCAGCGGGAACCAGCATTGGAATCGTGGGCCCTATGGGGTCGGGCAAAAGCACTCTGGCTTCGCTGATCCCGCGACTCTACGAAGTGGCAGATGGCGAACTCTTCATCGACGGGGTCGATGTCAATCGGATTTCGCTGGCGTCCCTGCGTTCTTCCATTGCGATGGTGCCGCAGGATTCGTTTCTGTTCTCGATGCCGCTCGCGGACAACATCGCCTACGGAATGCCCGATGCTGGTTTGGAACAGATACGCATCGCAGCCGAGCGCGCGCAACTCGACAAAGACATCGACGAACTGCCCGGAGGCTATGGGACGCTGGTAGGCGAGCGCGGGGTGATGCTTTCCGGCGGACAACGGCAACGCACAGCCCTGGCTCGGGCCCTGGCCCTCAACCCGAGCATATTGATCCTCGACGACACCCTCTCGAGTGTCGATGCGGAGACCGAGGCGGCGATCCAACGGGAACTCGCAGAGGTGTTTGTCGGGTTGACGGTGGTGGTGGTCGCGAGTCGTGTCAGCACCGTGAGTGAATGCGATCAGATCGTGGTGTTGGATGAAGGACGCGTCGCCGAACGCGGTACCCACGCCGAATTGATGGCGATGGACGGACTCTATGTCCTGCTCAGCGAGCAACAGCGCGTGGAAGAACTCGCCGGGACACAGTCGCAGGACTTCGAAGCGGGAGTCCCCGCATGAACGGAGTCGAAGGCAGCGGCGACGAAGAGGTACTGGGCAAGGCCTACGACGCCCGACTCCTGGTTTGGCTGTGGCAATACGTAAAGCCCTACACGGGCATGGTCGTCTTCAGCATCGTGGTGGTCGTCCCCATTTTCTTTCTCGAATTGGCTCCGGCCTGGATCGTCAAGCACGGCCTCGACACCATTGCCGCGAACAAGGCCGAAAGCGATGCAGTCGTTGCTGGAGGCGTCGATGTTCCCGGCGGCGACATCCTCGACACCATTGCATCCCCGAGTTTGCTCGACAGCATCTTGCTGCCCCCCGACGGCATCGACATGTGGCTTTGGCTCGCCATGGTCTACGCCGTGGTCACGTTCTCGGGTGCGGGGCTGCAGTTCGTAAACATGATCGTAATGGCGACCACGGGCCAGTACGCCATGCGAGATCTTCGGGTCAAGATTTTTGCCCACCTGGAAAAACTGCACCTCGGATTTTTCGATCGCATCCCGGTAGGACGCCTCGTCACTCGAGTCACCAACGACGTTGAAAACGTGGCCGAGATGTTCTCCGCTGGAATCGTGGCCCTGGTGACGGACGTGGGCAAGATGATCGGTTTTGGCGTCATGCTGTTTCTCGTCGACGCAGAACTGGCCCTCGCGACTTTTGTCGTGGTGCCAATTTTCATGGTGGCAGCGTTCTACTTTCGGCTGCGCATCCGCGAGGCCTTCCGAGTCATCCGGGTAAAGATCGCCCACATCAACGCGGTGATTCAAGAAACCATTGTCGGGATCAAGGTGGTGCAACTGTTTACCCGAGAGGATCGCAACTACGCCGACTTCGACGCGGTAAACGCTTCGCACCGCAACGCCTGGCAGCGATCGATCCACTACGACTCGATGTTGTTTTCCGCCGTTGAGGCGGCGGAAGGCCTGACCGTGGCAATCATCGTCTGGCAGGGTACCGGCATGGCCCAGGCCGGCACGTTGTACGTCTTTGTCGCGTGGATGCGGCGATTCTTTCTCCCGCTGCGGGATCTGTCGGCGAAGTACTCGGTCATGCAGTCTTCGATGGCCAGCACCGAACGTCTCGTGGAATTGATGGCCAACGAACCCGCGGTACAAGACCCCGAGCCCAAGCGATGGCTCGTATGCGAAGCCGCACAGGTTGCGAGCGACCGGGGATCCGTGGTCTTCGAGAACGTCTGGTTCGCCTACCAGGGTGAGGACTGGATCCTCAAGGACGTCTCCTTCCGGGTCGAGCCCCAGGGCAAGGTTGCCTTTGTGGGGGCGACTGGAGCGGGCAAGACCACCATCATCAAACTTCTGACCCGGCTCTACGACGTGAGCCGCGGACGCATCCTGGTGGACGGGACCGACGTTCGCGACATGCCCCAACAGGTGCTGCGACGGAGAGTCGCCACGGTTCTGCAGGATGTCGTGTTGTTCAGCGGCACAGTGGCGGACAATATCGACCTGGGCAGGTCGGACATCGGGCTGGATCAGGTCCGCGAGGCCGCCGAGGCCGTGGAGGCGAGCGGTTTCATCGAACGACTGCCCCGGGGCTACCAGACCAAAGTCCTAGAGCGCGGAAGCAACTTTTCTACCGGCCAGCGACAGCTGCTTTCGTTCTCCCGGGCTCTGGCCCACGGAGCCGGAATTCTCGTGCTCGACGAAGCGACGAGCTCGGTGGATTCGGAGACCGAGCGCCTGATCCAGCGCGGGATCCACACCCTGATGAACCACCGCACCGCGATCGCCATCGCCCACCGTCTCTCGACGATTCGGGACGTCGACACGATCCACGTCCTGGCGGGGGGGGAACTGGTGGAATCGGGCAGCCATGAGGAGTTGCTCGCGTTGGGGGGCACCTACTCGGAGCTTCACCGCCTGCAGACCCAGGGGCGGAAAGTAGGTCTGCTGGATCTTGCGCGGGCCGAGGCGGGGGCGAGCGCCTGAAGCTGCGCAGCTGGGCCCGAAGACCCGCAATCGGGCCATCGCGAGCAGCCAATTTCATGGGCGATCTTGCCTGCCAGATGGTATTAATGGGTCTCCCCCCTGTACTTCAGTTCGACTCCATGCCTGCGGGTGCATCTATGTTTCCGAGTCGCTTAAGAGTCCAACAGGGGTCCCCGTGCTAGTTAAGGGTGAATCACCCACGCTCATGCATTCCGGGTATGTTCTCGGAAGGACGATGAGCCGTTGTCGTTCTATCGATGATCTTGATGAGCTGACATTGCATAGGGCGGTTCATTTGCGTGGTGCAGCGACCTCAATTGGGGTCTAGGGCACTGTTTCGGGGCAGCGGTTGAGAATTAAGTCACTTCAGGTTCACGGGTTCAAATCTTTCGTAGACAAGACCGTCTTCACCTTTGACGACGGCGTGACAGCGGTCGTCGGCCCCAACGGCTGCGGCAAGTCCAATGTGGTCGACGCCGTGCGCTGGGTGATGGGTGAGCAGTCCCCCAAGCGCCTGCGGGGCAAGGGGATGGAGGACGTGATCTTTGCGGGTTCCGAAAACCGCCCCCCGATCGGCATGGCCGAAGTCATACTCACCTTTGATTGCTCCGACGGCAGCGCCCCGGCGGGATTTTCCGATTACAGCGAAATCGAAATCACCCGCCGCCTGTATCGCTCCGGCGAATCCGAATACCTGCTGAACAAGACCGCCTGTCGCATGCGCGACATCCACGACTTTTTTCGGGATAGCGGGATCGGGCAACGCGGCTACACGATCGTCGAGCAGGGCCGCATCGCCGAAATCGTATCCGCCAAGGCGGATGAACGGCGTGTCCTGATCGAAGAAGCGGCCGGAATCAGCAAGTACAAGGCCCGGCGCCGGGAAGCCGAGAGCAAGATCGCCGCCACCGAAACCAATCTCAACCGAGTGAATGATGTGCTCGGTGAGATCAAGCGCCAGATTTCCTCGCTCGAGCGCCAGGCCCGCAAGGCGGCACGCTTCAAACGCCTGCGCGAGACCCAACGCGTGCTCGACCTTTCGATCGCCGCGGACGAGCGGCGCGAAATGAAGAATGTGGTCGAAGAGGCTCTCGGCAAGCTGTCCACCCTGCGCGACGAGGTGACGGCGCTCGAAACCAATCTCTCCGGCTGCGAACTGAAAGCCGAAGAAAAGCGCATCGCGCTCACCGAAACTGAAAAGAGCGTCGCAAAGTGCGCCGAGGCGCTCTACGCCCTGCGCAGCGAGATCAAGCAGTTCGAAGGTCAAGTCGAATTCAATCGTCGTGAAGTCGCAGGGCTCGAAGAGAGCAACCGGGGTCGCACTGAGGAGATCGGCCAGCTTCAAGAACAACTCGTCGCTGCGCGGGGCGAAGCGGACGAAGCCCAGGCCGAGCTTTTACAACTCGAAGATTCCCTCGCCAACGAGAGCGAGACCATTCGCGCAGCCGAGGAAGAGGCCCGCCAGGCCCTCGAAACCATGCGCACACTCGAGCGAGATCGCGGGGTCGAGAACGAAGCCTTTGTCGGCATTCTCACCGGTCTGGCCCGGGCAGAAGATCGCGGTTCCGCGGTAGACGATCGGCGTGCCGAGGTCGATCAACGCATGCGCACAGCCGATCGCGAACTCGAGGTACACCAAAGCCAGGCGCTCGAGGCAGGCCGGGAAGAAACTCATCTCGAAGAGGGGCTTCGCAACCTGCTCGCGGACCGAGATCGGCTCGGCGAGCAGCTGCGCAACGCAATTACCATGCACGCCAGTGCTGGCGATGAATTGAAGCGTGCTAGCGCCGAGCGGGATCGGGTGCGCGAGCACTACGAATCGCGCCATGCCCGACTGAAGTCGCTGCAGGAAGTTCTCGAACGCAGGGAAGACGTGGGAGAGGCGACCCGGCATCTGATCGAAGGCGGCAGCGAACTTCGCGAGCGCTACGGCCTGCGCGGTCTGGTGCGAGAGTTTCTCGAAGTGGACGTCGAAGCCGAACGCGCGGTCGAAGCCGTGCTGGCCGAACGCGCCGAAGCCATCGTCGTGCAGAACGCCGGCGGTGCGGTGGGGGCGCTCGAACGCTTGCGCGAGACCGGTGCCGGTCGCGGCGTCTTTGTGGTCGAGCCCCGGAGCCAGATGGCCTCCCGAGGCATCGTGCCCCTTGGAGAACAGCTGCTGGCGTACGTTCATCCCAAAGAGGGTTACCTCGCACTCGCACACAATCTTTTGGGAGATGTCTACCTCGTCAACAATCTCGCCGAGGCACTTGGGGTCTATGGCGACGGTGAAATTCCCGCCACGTTCGTCACCCGTGATGGCGATGTGCTTTCGCCGGACGGGGTAATCCGCGGCGGAGGTGAATCTGCCGGCAGCGGTATGTTGGGGCGCGTGCGCGAAGTGCGTGAGCTCACGGCCGAAGTTGCAGAAATCGAGATTCAGCGCCAAGCGGCCGATCGGATCCATCTGGCCGCGGAAGAGTCTCTGCAGCGATCGAGTGAAGATCTCGACAACCTGCGCAACCGCCACCACACGGCGGCTCTCGCTCTGGCCAATCACGAAAAAGATCTCGATCGCACCCGCGAACGGGTGAAGATTCTGGGCGAAGCCCAGGAAGGTCGTGTGGCGGAACGATCGGGTTTGTTGAGCGCAAGCGAGAGCCTCGGCGGCGAGCGGGACCAGCTCGCGGATCAGGTCGAAGCATTGCGCAGCAATCGAGCCGAGGGGCAGCGCCAACTCGACAGCCTCGGGTTGCAGATCAGCTCGGCGGGGCGCGACGTGTCGCGATTTGACACTCGGGTCACCGAACTCCGAGTTTCGCACGACGCCCGGGTTGAAAACCGCAATCGCCTCGAGGAGACGGTCAGTCGAGCGAATCAGTCTGTGCAAGAGACCGGCGAATGGATCGAGCGGCGAGAGCGAGAAATCGCAGCTGCGGAGGAACGCAAGGTCCAGTTGACGGAACAGACCAGCGCGGCAGAAGCGGGACTGACAGCCAAGCTCGAGAGCGAAGAAGATGCGCGACTCGCAAGCGAATCTGAGCGCGCCCGCTACGAAGAAGGATCAGCGCTGGTGCGCACGATCGAGGAAGAATTGCGGAGCGTGCGGCGCGAACTGGAAGCCCAGCGTGAATCGGCCTCGGCAGCAGATTTGGCGGCGCGTGAAAACCAGTTGCGCCTCGATCATCAAGACGAGGCGATCCGAGAGAAGTGGAACGTCGATCTGGCCAGCTGGACGCCTCCGAGCCTCGATGCGATCGAAGAGCCGGTAGTTGACACTGAATCAGAATCCGGCGAGCACGAGACGAGCGCTTCCGAGCTGGATTCGGTCGACGCAGAAGAGGGTGTGGAAGCGAGCGGCGATGCCTTGGTCGATGCCCAGCAGGCAACCAACGCGCTGCGCGACGCGCGTCGCAACGCCGAACTCGCCCTGCTGCCGATCGAAGAACGTCGCACCGAGCTCGAGAAACTGCGCAGTCAGCTCCAGGCCCTGGGTGACGTGAACCTCGGCGCAATCGAAGAACACGAAGAACTCGCCGAGCGCTTCCGCTTCCTCTCCGAGCAGAAGGACGACTTGGATCGAACCATCCAAACCCTGCGCGATGCCATCTCGCGGATCAATCGCACCAGCCGACGACGCTTCAAGGAGACCTTCGAAGCCGTGGCCAAGCGATTTGCTGAAAACTTCCCGCGCCTGTTCGGCGGCGGCAAGGCGAGTCTCTCTCTCACCGAAAGCGAGGACATTCTCGATGCCGGTGTCGAGATCATGGCGATGCCACCGGGCAAGCGAAATCAGAACGTAAATCTGCTTTCCGGCGGCGAGAAGACGATGACAGCCTTGGCTCTCTTGATGGCGGTCTTCCAGGTGCGGCCCTCGCCGTTCTTCCTGCTCGACGAGGTTGACGCCGCACTGGACGACGCCAATGTCGGCCGTTTCAACAGCTTGATTACGGATCTCGCGGCCCACTCCCAATTCCTGGTCATCACCCACAACAAACGCACGATCGGCGTGGCGGACGTTCTCTATGGCATCACGATGGAACAAAAGGGCGTGAGCAAGATCGTTACCGTCGAGCTGACCTAGGAGCCTTCTGCCGCGCAGACTCCTCGCGATTCACACCAGCAAGTTCCCCAGCATTTCTGATACCCCAGGGTGTTGGGGTGATACGGCGCTGGTATCCTGAGCGCCCCATGAACGAGTTTCCGTTGTTCATACAATTGTCGAGCGAGCAGGCGCTGGTCTGGCTCACCCAGCACGCGTCCATTGCAGTCGCGGTGGGATCAGCGCTGCTGGCGCTGTTCCTGTTGTTGATAGATTCGTTCATTGAATCGCGTCTTCCGCAAAAAGTGGAGACTGACGAGGAGCCGACGGCCGACGAACTCTCGGGTGCTGCGCACGAGCCCGAGAGTTCAGAAGTCACCCGCGAAATCGCTGCGCCCGAAGAGACGCACTTCGAGCCCCCTCCCGAACCTGAACCGGCGCCGGTCGAAGCCCCACTCGAACCCGCTCCGCCGATCGAACTCGAGCCCGAACCGAGCCCCGCTCCCGAACCCGTCAAGATCAGCTTGCGCGATCGTCTCTCCAAGACGAGTCAGAACCTGGTCGGCCGTCTGGGCCGCGTACTGGGAACGGGAACCGTCGACCAGGACCTGCTCAACGAGTTGGAAGGGTTGCTCTTCACCGCAGATCTCGGGGTCGCGACCGCAGAGAACCTGCTCGCAACCGTCAAGAGCCGCGCGCTGGGAAAAGATGCGAGTGAGGTGCGCGAAGTCCTGCGCGAAGCCATTCTCGAAAAACTCACCAAGGTCGAGGCCGCAGAATCCATATCGCTCGCGCAGCCCGGACCTCATGTGATCCTGGTGCTCGGGGTGAACGGGTCGGGCAAGACCACGACCATCGGCAAGCTCGCCGCACAGTACACCGCCGCGGGCAAGAAGGTGGTGCTCGGTGCAGGGGATACCTTTCGGGCCGCGGCCGCGGAGCAACTTCAGGTCTGGGGTGAGCGCGCGGGTGCAGTGGTCATCGCGGGCAAGCCGGGAGGCGATCCGGCAGCGGTCGCGTTCGATACGGTCAAGACGGCCATCGCCCGGGGGTTCGACGTCTGCATTATCGATACTGCGGGGAGGCTGCAGACCAAGAAGCCATTGATGGAAGAGTTGGCCAAGATCAATCGGATCCTCAGTCGCGATCTCCCCGATGCGCCCCACGAGTGTCTGCTGGTGCTGGACGCAAACACCGGGCAGAACGCCATCTCCCAGGCTCGGCTCTTCACCGAGGTGACGAATGTGACCGGCTTGGTTCTGGCCAAGCTCGACGGCACCGCCAAGGGCGGCGTGATCGTGGGCCTGGCCGATGAGTTCGGTATCCCGGTCAGGTATGTCGGCATCGGAGAAGCGATCGGCGACCTGCGCGATTTCCACGCCCAGGAGTTCGTCAGTGCGCTCTTCTTCGATGAAAAAAATGAAACATAAGATGTAGCGTCTACCGGGAGGACAAGGCAGTGAGCAGTAGTCAATTCGTAATGGCTCTGGATCAGGGCACGACTTCGTCTCGGGCTATTCTCTTCGATGCCAGCGGTCGCGCGGCCGCGATCGATCAATACGAATTCGAACAACACTTTCCGAAGCCGGGCTGGGTCGAGCACGACGCAAACGAAATCTGGGAAAGTCAGCTGCGAGCCGCGCGTGGCGTGCTGGAAAAGGCCGGTGCCAAGGCCTCCGACATCGCCGCGATCGGCATTACCAATCAACGCGAAACTACTGTGATCTGGGAGCGCGACAGCTGCAGGCCGATTCACCCCGCGATCGTCTGGCAATCCCGACAAACGGCGGCCATCTGTGATGAACTTCGGGCGCGGGGCCTCGAAGACGAGGTGAAGGCCCGCACGGGCTTGTTGATCGACGCCTATTTCTCCGGCAGCAAGATTCGCTTCATCCTCGATGCGGTCGATGGCGCACAGAAGCGCGCCGAGGCGGGCGAACTCTGCTTCGGCACCGTGGACACCTGGCTGCTCTACAAACTCACCCATGGCCGTGTCCACGCGACCGAGTATTCGAATGCCTCGCGCACCTTGCTCTACAACATTCACGAACTCGACTGGGACGATCTCCTGCTCGACGCCCTCAATGTGCCCCGGGCAATGCTTCCCGAAGTCAAGGATTCGAGCGGAGTCTTTGGCGAGATCGATGCTGAATGGTTGGGTGTGGAGATTCCCGTCTCCGGCATCGCGGGTGATCAACAGGCGGCTCTATTCGGACAAGGCTGCGTCGAACCCGGACTCGCGAAGAACACGTATGGGACGGGTTGCTTCGCCCTGATGAACACGGGAACGAAAGCCGCGGTATCCAAAACCGGACTCGTCACCACCCTTGCCTGGGGACTCGGCGGTCGCGTCGAATACGCTCTCGAAGGCAGCATTTTCGTTGCGGGGGCCGCGGTGCAGTGGTTGCGCGACGGCCTGGGGCTGATCGAGACGGCTGCAGATTCCGAGGCCGCAGCCGCAGCCGTTCCCGACACCGGAGGCGTGTATCTCGTCCCGGCCTTCGTCGGCCTGGGGGCTCCGTATTGGGACGAGCGCGCCCGGGGCGCACTGGTCGGGATCACCCGAGGTACGGATAGAAACCACATCATCCGCGCCACCCTGGAATCGATCGCCTACCAGACTCGAGATGTGATGGACTGCATGGCGCAAGATTCCGGCATCCCGTCTAAGACCCTGCGCGTCGACGGTGGTGCCTGCCAGAACAATTTCTTGATGCAGTTCCAGGCGGATATCCTGGGGGTCGATGTCGAACGGCCCGCAGTGTTGGAGATCACCGCGCTCGGCGCTGCGGCGTTGGCAGGCTTGGCCGTGGGGTTCTGGGACGATCGAACGCAGCTCGACCAGGCCACAGGACAGCGCACAACATTCACACCCACGTTCAGTGAAGATCAACGTGAGAGTCTCTACGCAGGTTGGAAACGGGCGGTCAAACGTTCGATGCATTGGGCGGAGGCTTGACCCGGCCACTGCCCTCTTCGACGGGGCGTCCGCTCGTGATTGCCCACCGTGGGGCCAAAGCGTACAAGCCTGAGAACACCCTCGTGGCGTATGCACTCGCCGTCGCCCAGGGCGCGGACATGGTGGAGATCGACATCCACCTGGCCCGAGACGAAAGCATGCCGATTTCCCATGACGCTGCGCTCGAACGATTTGGGCAGGCCGGCGAGATCGCAGAGGTCTCGCTCGACGAACTGCGTGCCATGTCCGCGTCTGCCTTTGCAGCCAGAGGGAGCGACAAAGCGTACGAAGAGATTCCGGTACTCAATGAAGTGTTGGATCAGTTCGGAGATGTGATCCCCTTCAATCTCGAAATCAAAACCATGACCGACGAGCGTCCCTATGCGGGTCTCCAGAAAATGATCGTCGATCAAGTGGTGGAAAGGGGGCTGCTCGAACAGACCCTTTTCTCGTCGTTTTCGGACCCGGTCCTGCGCGAGTTGCGAGATCTTTGTCCCAAGGCGCGACTCGGAGTACTCGTGGATCCGAGAGCCCCAGAGGGGATCTTTGAGCGCGCCGATGTAATTGACGCCGAGTCAATTAATCCGCATTTCGTGAACACCAATGCCGGGTTGGTCGAGGAGGCCCATCAAAAAGGCTTGGCGGTCTACGTATATACGGTGGATGAGCCCGCGCAAATGCGAGAGTTGTTCGCGCTCGGGGTCGACGGGATCTTCAGCAATGTTCCCGACCTGCTTCGAGAAGTCGTGGCATCCCTTACGAATCAAGCTTGATCTCCGCCGGGATGTCGCCGCAGCGAAGCCGGGTGTTAACCACCCTCCATTGACACGAAATCGTCAATCGCTTACGATGTTGTTCTAAAAACCTAGCACTCTCGCCAACTTAGCGCGTTCCGTGCGCAGCATCTCATCGTCGCGCCCCGACGAAACAGCGGTACTAAACCCGAAAGCACGTAACGGGTTGCGGTAGAGCGGCATCACGAGAGTGGCTCCTCGGCGTTCGTAACACCATCGAATGCCATCGTAGTTTTACGAGTGGCATTCGATGGTGTCACGAACGCGTCGGGACTGTCGGCGATGAAGCACTTTGGCCTGCCCTCAAAAGAGGGACTATACGACCCACGCCTGGAACACGATGCGTGCGGGATCGGCTTCGTGGCGAACCTTCACGAAGCTTCCCACAAGATCATTCAGGACGGGATCCACATTCTCGAGCGCCTCGCACATCGGGGTGCTGCGGGCGCCGATCCCGATAGCGGCGACGGCGCGGGACTCTTGCTCCAGAGCCCGCACGTTTTTCTCGCGCAGGCGGCCGATCGGGCGGGCTTTGGGGTACCGAACCCAGGCGAGTACGCCGTCGGCATGGTCTTCTTTTCTGGCGATGTAGCGCAAGCACAATGGCAGCGAGGCATTGTCGACCAGACGATCGTCGCCGAGGGCCAGACGTTGCTGGGTTGGCGCGAGGTTCCAATCGATCCGGACAAGATTGGTGTTACCGCGCGGTCGACCGTGCCCAGCATCTGGCACGTATTCATCGGTTGCGCCGCCGGGCTCGATCAAGACGCATTCGAACGCAAGCTCTACGTAATTCGACGAGTCATCGAGAACGCGATCGCGGCGCGGGAGCAGTGCTTCACCATCGCGAGTCTTTCCTCGCGAACGCTGCTCTACAAGGGCCTGATGATGGCCCACCAGGTCGCGGGTTTCTTTCCCGATCTATCCGACGAGAGCATGGAATCCCAGGTCGCCCTGGTGCATCAGCGCTACAGCACCAACACCTTTCCCACCTGGGATCTCGCCCAACCGTTTCGCTACGTGGCGCACAACGGCGAGATCAACACCCTGCGCGGCAACGTCAACTGGATGCATGCGCGACAGGGAACCGTGGCGTCGGAGCTGTTCGGCGACGACTTGAAGAAGCTCTTTCCGATCATTGTCGAGGGTGCGAGTGATTCGGCCCAGTTCGACAACTGCCTCGAGTTCTTGACCCTGAACGGTCGCGATATTTCCCACTCGCTCTTGATGATGATTCCCGAAGCCTGGGAGAACCAACCGGAGATGAACGCGGACAGGCGAGCTTTCTACGAATACTACTCGTGCATGATGGAGCCCTGGGACGGGCCGGCTTCGATGGTCTTTACTGACGGTCGCGGTGTAGGCGGGGTGCTGGATCGCAACGGCTTACGGCCCTCGCGCTTCGTGCTCACCAAGGACGGCACGGTCGTGATGGGTTCCGAAGTCGGCACCCTCGATATCGCCCCGGAAGACGTTGTGCGCAAGGGCCGGCTCGAACCGGGGCGGACATTCTATCTAGACCTCGAAGAAGGCCGCATCATCGAGGACGAGGAACTCAAGGACAGCTACATCCGAAAGTATCCGTATCGCACCTGGGTAGACCGTCAGCGATTGACGCTAAAAGATCTTCCGGCGGCGAAAGCCGAGGGCATCGCCAACCCCGACGCCCGGCTGCGACTCCAGCAAGCGTTCGGCTACACCCTCGAAGAAATTCGCTTATTGCTTGCGGCCATGATCGACACTGGCCAGGAAGCCGTTGGATCGATGGGGGACGACTCGGCACTGGCCGCGCTCTCCGATCGCCCGCGCCCGCTCTTCCACTATTTCAAGCAGCTGTTTGCCCAGGTGACCAACCCGGCGATCGACTCGATTCTCGAGCGTCCCGTCATGAGTCTCGACAGCTTGCTCGGCAGTTCTCAGAATTTACTGGTCGAAGACGAACTGCACGCGCGCAGGCTGCGGCTCCGGCACCCGGTGATCACCGACGACCAGTTGTCGCGAATCGTTGCCATCGATGCCGAAGGGTTCGAGGTCGCATCTGTTCCGATGCTCTTCAAGGTCGCGGAAGCCGGAGGTGGCCTGCGCAGTGCTGTCTCCGAAATGTGTTCCCAGGTCGAGGCTGCCGTCGACGCGGGTTCGAACATCATCGTGATCAGCGACCGAGGAGTCTCGGCGGACCTGGCCCCCATTCCCTCATTGCTGGCGGTGGGTGCCGTGCATCATCACTTGATTCGCGCGGGCAAACGTACGCAGTGCGGCATCATCATCGAAACCGGCGAGGCTCGAGAGGTTGGACACTTCGCGCTGCTGATCGGCTACGGCGCCAACGCGATCAATCCGTATCTCTCGTTCGAAACCATCGGCGACATGGTCGAAGACGGAGCGTTTGTTCGAGCAGGACTGAGTCTCGAAGAGGCCGTTGAAAACTACATCGGCGCGGTAGACAAGGGCTTGCTCAAGATCTTCGCCAAGATGGGCATTTCGACCCTGGCCAGCTACCAGGGCGCGCAGATCTTCGAAGCCGTCGGACTCAGCGATGAAGTCATCGATCTCGCATTCAGCGGAACCTATTCGCGGATCTCGGGAATTGGTCTCGACATCGTCGCCAAAGAATCTTGCATGCGTCACGCCAAGGCGTTCCCGGGGACGGATTTCGAATTTCCCGAACTCGACGCCGGCGGCATCTACCAATGGCGCGCGCGCGGCGAGCGACACAGCTTTAATCCGGAGTCGGTGGCGAAGCTGCAGCAGGCGGTGCGCGAAGAAAAATGGGAGAGCTACGAAGCCTTCCGAGAATCCGCAAATTCGAGCGCTGCTGCGCTGTCGACCCTGCGCGGTTTGCTGAAGTTCAACTGGGCCGACGAGCCCGTTCCCCTCGAAGAGGTCGAGCCGGCCGCTCAAATCGTCAAGCGCTTCCGCACCGGCGCCATGTCCTACGGCTCGATTTCCGCCGAAGCGCACGAGACCCTCGCGATCAGCATGAATCGACTCGGAGGCAAGAGCAACACCGGAGAAGGGGGCGAAGATCCCGCGCGCTACAGCCCGGACGAGAACGGCGATCTGCGCCGCAGTTCCATCAAGCAGGTCGCTTCGGGGCGCTTTGGTGTGACGAGCTGGTACCTCGTCAACTCCGACGAGATGCAGATCAAGATCGCTCAAGGGGCCAAGCCCGGCGAAGGCGGCCAGTTGCCCGGTTTCAAGGTCGACCGCGAGATCGCCGCGACCCGCCACTCGATACCGGGTGTGGGCCTGACTTCGCCGCCGCCTCATCACGACATCTATTCGATTGAAGATCTCGCCCAGTTGATTCACGATCTGAAGAACGCCAATCGCTTCAGCGACGTGAGCGTCAAGCTCGTTTCGGAATCGGGTGTCGGAACGATTGCCGCGGGAGTCGCCAAGGGCAAATCGGACCACGTGCTGATCTCCGGCCACGACGGCGGTACCGGCGCATCGCCACAAACCTCCCTCAAGTCCGCGGGCGTACCCTGGGAAATCGGTCTCGCCGAAACCCAGCAGACGCTGGTCAAGAACGATTTGCGCGGCCGCATCCGAGTCGAGGTAGACGGCGGCTTCAAGACCGGTCGAGACGTGGTGATCGGCGCGCTGCTCGGCGCAGATGCCTACGGCTTTGCCACGGCTCCTTTGGTCGCCATGGGCTGCATCCTGATGCGCGTGTGTCATCTCAATACTTGTCCGGTAGGGATCGCGACCCAGGACAAGGAACTGCGCAAGCTCTTCAAGGGCAAGCCCGAGCACGTCGAGCGCTACTTGATCTATGTCGCCGAAGACACGCGGCTGATCATGGCCAAGCTCGGCTTCCGAACCATCGATGAAATGATTGGTCGCTCGGACCGGCTCGCGACGGCAAGCGACACCAGTCACTGGAAGGCGCGCGGAATCAACCTCGACGATCTGCTCGTGAGGCCGGACGTGCCCCACGCCATCCGCCACATCGGTAAACAGGATCACGGTCTCGAGCACGCCCTCGACAACAAGCTGCTCGAGCTGGCCGCACCGGCACTCGAGCGCGCAGAGGCGGTAGAGATCAATCTTCCGATCGAGAACATCAATCGGACGGTCGGCACAATGCTGGGATCGGATGTCACGCGCAAGTACGGAGCGGACGGACTTCCCGACGACACGATCCGGCTCAATTTCAAGGGTTCGGCGGGCCAGAGTCTGGGGGCCTGGCTGCCCCGCGGCATTACCATCACTGTGGTCGGCGAAGCCAATGACTACGTGGGCAAGGGCTTGTCCGGCGGCAAGATCATCATCCGGGTTCCGGAAGAAGCGAAGTTCGACCCGGGCGCGAACATCATCGCCGGCAATGTGTTGCTCTACGGTGCGACCAGTGGCGAGGCCTATTTCCACGGCGTCGTGGGCGAACGCTTTTGCGTTCGCAACAGCGGGGCCGAGACCGTGGTCGAGGGCGTGGGTGATCACGGCTGTGAGTACATGACCGGGGGCAGGGCGGTGATCATCGGCCCGACGGGGCGAAACTTTGCGGCGGGCATGAGCGGAGGCATCGCCTACGTACTCGACGAAGCCGGAGACTTCATTTCCAAGGTCAACAACCACGAGGTGGATTTCGACCCGCTCGATGAGAGCGATGTTGAAATCCTCCAACGCAGCCTGCGTCGGCACTTCCAGTACACGCGCAGCAAGAAAGCGGACCAGATCCTGCGCAAATGGGACAAGTTTGCGCCGAAATTTGTGAAGCTCATGCCCAAGGACTACAAGCGAGCTCTTGCCGAGCTGGCGAGGGCGGAAGACGGCAATGGCTAAACCCACCGGATTTATGGAGACGGCGCGCCAGGGGCCATCGTATCGCGATCGCGACGAGCGGGTAACGGACTGGAAGCTTGCCCAGGCGAGCCTCAGCGTGCCCGAACTGAAGGCCCAGGCCTCTCGCTGCATGGACTGCGGAATTCCCTTCTGCGCTAGCGATGTGGGGTGCCCGCTGGGCAATCTGTGTCCGGACTGGAACGACCTGGTGTTCCGGGACAAGTGGGAAGACGCGCTGCAGCGACTTCACTCGACGAACAACTTTCCCGAGTTCACCGGCCTGGTCTGTCCCGCACCTTGCGAGACGGCCTGTGTGTTGGGCATGAACGGCCAGGGTGTCACGAACAAGCAGATCGAATACGAGATCATTCGCCACGGCATCGAGCAGGGCTGGGTCAAACCCGTCAAACCCGAGGTTCGCTCCGGTTGCAGTGTCGCGGTGGTGGGCTCAGGGCCTTCTGGCATGGCGGCGGCACAGCAGCTGAGTCGCGCTGGCCACACGGTGACGGTGTTCGAAAAGGCCGATCGCATCGGCGGGCTGCTGCGCTACGGAATTCCAGACTTCAAACTCGAAAAGCATCTGATCGATTTGCGCATCGACCAGATGCGCGACGAAGGAGTTTTGTTTCAGACCGGAGTTCATGTCGGAATGGATCTCAGCGCCGCCGATCTGCGAAAGAACTTCAACGCGGTGCTGATTACCACCGGAGCCGAACATCCGCGCGATCTCCCGGTGCCCGGCCGCGACCTCGACGGGGTCCATTTCGCGATGGAGTTTCTGCCCCAGCAGAACAAGCGAAATGCGGGCGATCTACTCGATTCGAAACTAGACATTCTCGCCGGCGGCAAGCACGTGATCGTGCTCGGAGGTGGAGATACGGGTTCCGACTGCGTGGGGACCGCCCACCGGCAAGGGGCGGCCTCGGTGACCTCACTCGAGTTGCTCGAGCGTCCGCCAGACGAGCGAGCGTGGGGGAACCCATGGCCCGATTGGCCGCGGACCTTTCGAAGTTCGAGTTCCCATGACGAGGGCGGAACGACTGAGTACGCCGAAATGACAACGGAACTCGTCGGCAGGAACGGCAAAGTCGAAAAACTTCGCGGAGTCAAGGTGCGATTTGGTCCCCCGGATGCGTCCGGCCGGCAGTCGATGGAAGAAGTGCCGGGAAGTGAGTTCGAAAAGCCTGCCGATCTGGTTCTACTCGCAATGGGATTCGTCAATCCGATCCACGAGGGACTGCTCGACGATCTAGCTCTGCGTTATGACG
>JADFNE010000022.1:0-35000 GCA_022563535.1 Myxococcales bacterium | reverse complement strand
TCGCTCCTACGCGGATCATCACCGGAGGCAATACTCTACTCGATGAACCGCGTGGAATTTTTGTGGATGCAACTCGAGGTGAGATCTTCGTCGCCAACATCAACAGCAACACCATTACCGTATTTGATACGGGGGACGACGGTAATGTCGCCCCACTTCGAACGATCACCGGAGCCAGTACGGGCCTGAACGATCCCGAAAGAGTTTTTGTTCGCGGCGAAGAACTCTTCGTGACGAACTTTTCAGGCGACAGTGTCACCGTACACGGGAGAACCGACACCGGGGACATGGCGCCGCTCCGAAGCCTGGCAGGAGACCAAACTCTGCTCGACGGTCCTGTGGGAGTCTCTGTTGGGTTGTTCGGTCTGTAGCCAGCGCTGTAGTCAGCGCACGTCTTTCAGAGGCTAAAATGTGAGCGGTGCGCCGGCCACACGCCGACGCACCGCTTTCATTCGAGCATTCGAGTGGAGGTCCGGGGCTTTCCCGAACCTCCACTCTCCATTGCGCTTTACTGCATCGGTCCGATTTCCTCCGAGAGTCCGTGCTCAAAGAAGTCGGGCGGTGCCTCGCCATAGGCTTCGCAGTAGTCGCGGGCCTCGTCCGCGGCGTCCTGCAAATCAACCAGGCTGCTGTGTTTCAAGTCGTGCGGCACAATGACCGTGCAGCAAGCCCAACCTTCGTTGCCCGCCTCGTTTTCGGAGGCACTGATCGCGAGATAAACGCGACCATCCCCGCTGCCGGCCCGCTCCGCCCGCAGCCGAAGATCCGCATCCAGATCCTTTGCGTCGGGGGCATGCCTGCCGCTTCCGTTGCTGCTGATCACGCGACTGCCACCCTTGCCGCCCCGGGTTGCTTGCGGCTCGGAGCCCTGGTTGCCCTTGGACCCAGAATTACCGGGCCCGGCATTGCTCCCGCCATTGCTCGGCACCGAAATTTCCGGCTCGTCGCTGTAGACCCAGGTGGCAGTCGCCAGCACCGTCTCCATCTGATCCCCGCCAACGCTCTCACAAGAATCGACAGCTTTGGTTGTGAAGCCGGGACGAACCAGCTTGTGGTTCGGGGGCCAGAGTTTCGGCCGCTCCACACCACAGGTCACGATGGGCGTGCGATCCTCGGGCTCGTCCAGACAAACGTTGAGGTCCACTTCGTCCTCGTCGCCCACAGGAGTCTCGTCTACCCAGTCGGATTCAGGATCTTCCGGCTCGGGCTCCGGCTCCGGTTCCGGTTCCGGCTCTGGTTCCGGTGCCGCGATCCCGGTGACCGTGACACTGAAGCTGCACTGGCTGACGTTGCCACACGCATCCTGGGCCTCACACGAGACGGTGGTGGAGCCGATCGGGAAAAGATCCCCCGCCTCGGCATCACAGGCAACGGTCGGAGCTGCCTTGCAATCGTCGGTCGCGACGACTTCGAAGTCGACCGACGCATTCAGCCCACCGGGGAGCGTGTCGACAAAGATGTCGTCGCAGCTGGAGAGGACCGGTGGCTCGTTGTCTTGAATGCGCGTTTCGACCGAGGCTTTGTTTCCGTTCGCATCGAGAGCGGTGACTGTAATCGTATCGCTACAGCCCTCGGCCTCGAAGCTGGTCTCGAATGTCGGATCAACACCGCAATCACCACTGCAAAGGTTCACCGGCGCAGCATCATTGAGCACGTACGAGAGCGAGCTGACCTCACCGCCGCCCGATACCGCACCGACGAGGGCAACCGCCCTGTTGTCGACGCATTGGTCCAAGTCGGCAACGCTCACTTGCAACTCGGTCGATAGCGAGAGTCGCTGTTGGCAACCCACTTCAATTGTAACCGGACGCAACTCAGTGTAGCTGGTGCCTCCACCCGGATTGACCGCCATGACATTGGGGGTCAGCGAATAGCTGCCCTCGGGCAGCAGCATCTTGACCAGGCCGTGGTCTGAAGCGTCGGCAAGATTTTCCGGCGTGCCTGCCGAATACCCGATCCAACTCGTGTATTCGGTCTGGATGCCCCGGAAGTCTTCGCCCTTGAAGCTTCCTCTGCCGCTGGTCCTCGGGCTGTAGAAGACACCCGATACGGACCGATAGCTGAGATCGACTTCGCTCATGCACAGTGCATAGTCGCGCGTGACCGTTTCACCCGGAACAATTTCGACCGTCTCATACAACGACGGTCTCACGTAGACAGATGAATTGTAGTAGCTGTCGGGATCCCACGGGGTCGAGGTATCGCGGAAGGTCAGAGAAAGTCCAGCTGGCCTCCAGATGGAGCTCTCTCGTGCGAGACCTCCAAGCACTATTTCATAGTCGCCTGTGAACTGTTGTGCGGTCGAATCGAACCCACCGGCGAACGAAGTACGCGCATAGCCACCCCATGCCGTATTGGTGGCGCCCGGAGCGACTTTGTGGATGCCTTCGG
Organism: Myxococcales bacterium; assembly: GCA_022563535.1. NCBI lineage: Bacteria > Pseudomonadati > Myxococcota > Myxococcia > Myxococcales > Myxococcales bacterium. The sequence goes on along the minus strand of JADFNE010000022.1, from coordinate 32,609 downwards.
CCGCAATGTACGAGCCAGAAGAGAGGTAGTAGTTGTTCGGGATGCCGTCGCCATCGGTATCGATGTCCGCATCTCGGTAGAGCGTTGCGAGCGCCGGCGTCCCGGTGCCGTCGGCGGGTCCGGTCAAAAAGATGCTGCCGGTCAGGTAGCCCGGCTTCATCACGAAGGTGTCACCGAGATCCGTTGTCTCCCCGGCAGTCACCATCACGCGGCCCCCATTGATCGAGTTGTAGAGGTAGGGAGTTCGCAGCCGTTGGGTCCGATAGCCGGTGCGAAAGATCATTTGGCCGTAGACCGCGTAACCCTTGGGAGTAGCCTCGGCATCCGAGGGCATGAGATTTTGCAGCAAGAACGGGCCAGACGCGGGATTGCCCTCGATCTTGTCGTAGCGCAAATTGCCGAGGGGACCGTCGAACGCGAACATCTGCGTCATATTGCCGATGTCATGCTCGTCCTCTCCCTCCATGTCGATCACTCCGGAAATATCTCCGAGCTGGCCGCCGGGGGGGATGATGCAGTCGATCTCTACGATCTCGTCGCAAGAAACCACGACAGTTTCTTTGCAGATCGCACGCACGGTGGTGGCGAAGGGATCGTTGCCGGTTTCGTAGTTGATCGAGACCTCATAGCTTGCACCATCACCTCGCACGATCATGTATTCCTGGCTGCTGTCCGGGGGGATTCGGTAGACATATGCCTGCATTCTGCGGCGGCCATCTGCATCGCTGCGGTACGCCTGCATGGTTCCGCCGGAAACCTCGAACGGATTGCCCAGCGTGTCATGCCAACGAACGTCGACCACGCCAGCACATTCGCTGAAGTTGACGATCGTATCCGCAGCGGGTTCGGGCTCGACCGGCGCAGAAGTTTTCTTCTCGAATACGTAGCGTTTCATGCCGGCCGCGAGGCTCGCGCTGGCTCGCACGTCATAACTCACACCCGGTGACCCACTCTCGACGGTGATCTCGTAGTCAAGGGCCATTGGATCACTGGTCGTGACCCAGGTGCTGTTGTTGAGCGCCGGTGTTACGCCGATGCTGTCGGCGCGGACGCTGGTGTATCTCAAGCCATCGCCGTTGTGAAGGATCGCGACGATGGCAGAGTTGCTGTTCGTAAATTTGATCTGACCGCGGATCTGATTCGAATCCAAAATGGCCTGGCCAAACGCAGCGGGTGCGATCGTCAGGCAAAGCAGCCCGCTGATCGCCGCCACCAACGCGGCCATGACACCCAGTCGGTGCTCGGCGAGAGCGTGTTTGTTACTCAGTCTGACTCTCATGCTTAGTCTCCAGATGGAAACCAGACGCGAGTGCAGACCTGTCCTGATAAGGCGCGGAGGTCAGGTGCGTTACGGGAATGAGCGGTGGCGATGTGCCAGGAAGGCCTTCACTGGGCCTGTTCTCCTTTCGGTAGCCGTTCGACCCGCTCGGATTTACCGAGTGAAGGGCACTGGCTTTGCGTCCCCGCGTTACCGCGGGTTTGCCTTTTCGAGGAGAGCAGGGAACCTTCCTGCTCTCTACTGCCGGACGACGTTCTTTGTCCACGCTCGTCTCCAACTGATCGGCCAGAGTTGCCAAAAAATGAGACGAATTCTCATACCGTTGAATAATTTTGGACTGGCGGTACTCGTGCGCAAGCGATTCACCGCGCACTGCGGAGTGCGTGTCGGTTGCTCTATTTCCCCGGAATGACCAGCTTATTCGCCATCGGGACGTGATCTTCATCACCTCTGTATTGCTCAAGGATTTCTCGTAAATTGCCGATGCAGCGAGCTGCAATTTGCAATGTCTGCATTCTCTGGGATGTCCTGTGACGCAGGAATTGTGTAACTGCGGGAGAAGAGCGATGCGAGCAGTTCGAGGGTTGAGAACAATACTGGTGCCGGTGCTGGTTTCGCTGATGCTGACTTCATGCATGAGTGGCTCGTGGTATTCGGTCGAAAAGCGGAACAACCTGGCAGACTTTCGCCGCTTCATCCAGAAGAATCCCGACTCGCGCCACATTGCCAAAGCCGAAGAACACATGGCGGTTCTCGAACTAGAGCGAAATCTCACTCTCGACGGCTTCGACAACTTCAAGGTGAAGTACCCGGACAGCAAACTCGCCGATCCGCTGCGCGACCAGCTCGAGCCCCTGGCCTTCAATCGCGCGCGCTTCGCCGGTACATCCGCTGGGTACACCCAATTCCTGGCGCTCTATCCCGAGGGTCCGAACGCCGCGCGTGCGCTGGGCAACATGGCTTATCTAAAGGCTGGAGGTTTCAGCAACCGAACGAAAGGTCTGGCTGAATTTGCCCAGTCCCATCCCAGCAGTGACTACACAACCGAAGCATTGAAGAGCGTGCAGGCCCTTGAGTTGAAAGCGCGAAGGCAGTTCAAGCGAGTCGGCTTGACCGTTCGCGTCTCGCCAGGGACTCCAGGAAAAGCACGTCTCGTCAGCGCGTTCACTGACCGGGCACGTCGGAGATTCAAGAGCGCGGGGTATCAGATGGTCGATGTCCCCGAATCCCAGACCCAATCGCAGCGCGCAAAGAACCCGAGGGCCCACCTCGTCATCGAATACAAGGAAGCCCCGACCAAGGCGAAACTCGAAAATGGCAATTTCAGCCGGCCTGGCATGCTCGCCACGACCCGGGTGAGTCTCTATGCAGATCTGGCCGACAAACCCATCTGGCAGCGGGTCTTTCGGAAGCGCCTCGACAGTGAACAACACTCTGACGGCAGCTCGGTGGTGCTCAACCCCAATGCCCTTTCGTTTTGGCAGTCGTTCTTCGTGCCGGTGGCTTCCTGGCCCAATCGCGTGGTGTTGCGCAAACCTGTGACGGCGGAGAGGGAAATTATTGCAATCGACAGCGCTGGCGATCGAACTGCGATCCTGTTCGACAATGGTGAGTTCCAGCTACTCGAGCTGGCCAATTCCGAGGCGGCGTTTCCGCTTGCGAAGTATTCGCGCCCCAAGGATTTCACCCGTTGGAACGGGATCAAGATCCTGGGCAAGCGGGTAGTGATCTACGGCGAAGACGGCGTCGAAGTCGTGGGGTTCAGCAAATCGGGTCCGCGCAAACTCGGCGCCCAGGAGCGCCCGGCGGTCGGCTCGATCGCGGCGGTTGTTCCGTTCGGCAAGGAGCTGATTCTGGCGAGCAGCCGTGGCCTGTTGATGATCGATCACAACGGCGGCAACCCGCGACGCTTGCTGCGGCGACCGATCAAGGGGCTCGCCCGGGTGAAAGACTCGTTGGTATTCACCGACGGCGAGTCGGTGATCATTTCAAACCTCGAGTTGCTCGGCCATCAGCAGGTCGAGCATAAGCTAGAGCTTGGTTACGAGTTCGCGCCCTATCGTGTGGTGGGTTTCGGTCATTTGGCCGCGGTGCTCGGCAATGGCGGCGTCGTCGTGATTGACCTCAAAAATCCCGGTAAGCCCAAGATCGTCTCGCGCTTGTCGATGAAGAAACTTGGTCAGGTCGAAGATCTTGTCGCTGTGGCGGGGCGTTTGTTCGTGCTCGGAAATCGAGGCTTGCAGATGCTCGATGCCAAGTTCCGACGGGTCGTCGAAACGGTAGATATCCAGCCGAAGCAACATCTCGCCCGGATGGGACGATTCATCGTTGCAGCGGGCAAACAAGGTCTTCAGGTCGTCGATAGCGCGCCGCTTACGTTTGTGGCTCGTAAGAGTTCGAAGAGCCAGGGAATGGCCGCTCCGAGTCGATGAGCCGGCTGGCTAACGAGCCAGCACCGAACTCGGCTCGACCCCATCCAGGATGACGTAGACCACCGGCCCTCCAGAATAGAGTGGCATGCGGTGAGCGACGTAGATGCCTCGGCGATTGACGTCCAGCCAGAACGAAATCTTTGGCGCGAAGGCCTTGGCTGCCCAACTCATGAAATTCTTGCCGTCGGGTCCGTAGCGCACTTCCCGAATGCGTCGCCCCTCGCGATCGAGCGTCCCTTGCCCTTTTGCAAGCCTGCCCGTGAAACCCAGCATCCGGGCCCCACCCAGGCAGAAGAATGCCTGGGTCTCGACGGAGTCGACTTCACCCAGGGCGAGAGGTTGGAACAGCAGGTTGAGGGGAACATTCACGACCCGGTCCGGCGAGGGAAGGGCGAGCACGCTCGCCTTGCCCTTGACTCCTTCAGGAGGGGTGCAACTCGCCTCGCCCTTCTCGTGATCGATCAACAGGATCACCAACGGCTTGCCCTTTGGGTCGAAGGATTGGGAGCGCTCGCGCAGGATGCGCAAGTTGGGGGTCTCCCCGGCTTCGATGGGTTCGAGTTCGGCGTCGAGTTCGATCCGCGCTCCCTTGTCGAAGCCGCTGCGCAGCCGCAGGGTGACGTGACCGTTTTCGAGTCGCTTGAGTTGGATGGAGGCGTCCCCGACCCGCTGGCCAGCGTCGTCGTAGGTCGCGGCGGTGAAATCACCAAAGGAAGCTGGATTGGGGTATGGCAGCTGAAGTGCCGATTCGGCCTTGGCCTGTGAAGCCAGGAGAGCCAGGCACAGCGCGAGAAACAGGCAGTGGAGGCGCGGGAAAGGCAACTGGGACCTCAGCGTTTTGAACAAGATTTTCGCGCTCCAAATGGTGGTGAATGCGTCCGGATCCGACCCTTCTTTTGTCCTTTTCTAGCCCGTAAGGAGTGATCAATCCCGTGAAATATCCAGAAGTTGGGATTGAGACGGTGCATCGTCCGAAAAGTTTCAATCCCTCCGGGGAAAGCCTTGACGAAGGCCTCGGACTCCGGGATACCTACCGCTCTCCGGAGGCAAGATAGCAATGTCAAAGATAAGGACGGGTGACCTGGTTCAGGTCGTCACAGGTGCGGACCGTGGTAAGCAGGGGCACGTAATCGCCGTCGACCGAGCGAAGTCGACGGTGCGTGTCGAGGGCGTGAAAATGCAGAAGCATCACACCAAGCCCGGCAGCCGCGGTGCACAGCAGGGCGGTATCATCGAGCGCGAGGGATACGTCGCGGCGTCGAACGTGATGGTCGTGAACGCGGCCGATGGCAAGCCGTCGCGGATTCGCATCGAAGAACAGGATGGCAAACGGGTCCGCGTGTTTTCACGTGGCGGTCAAGTCGTACCCGAACCGGCGGCGAACTGATGGCCAAGAGCAAACGAGAGAAGATCAAGCTGGAGTCGTCAGCGGGAACCGGGCACTTCTATACCACTACGAAGAACCGGGTGAACACGCCGAACAAGCTCGAGTTCAAGAAGTACGATCCCGTCGTACGCAAGCACGTTCTCTACAAAGAGACTAAGCTCAAATAAGCACTTGTTCCGATAGAGCGTCCGAAAGGGCGTCTAGCAGAAAAGTGTGGCGCACCTGAAGCGGGCGTTGTCGAGTCTCATTCCGGGAGGAGAAGAAGCATGACATGGGTAATCACGAGCTTGTGCAGGGACAAGGTAGACATGGCCTGCGTAGAAGTTTGCCCTGTGGACTGCATTGTTGTGTACAAGGGCGATGATCCCAAGTATCCCAATCAACTCTATATCGACCCCGATGAGTGCATCAATTGCGGTGTCTGCGAACCCGAATGTCCTTGGGAAGCCATTTTCGAAGACGAGCAGGTTCCGGAAATTTTTGCCGCAGACACCGTGCTGAACGCAGATATCGTCAAGACCCGCGACGAATTCGAAGTGCCCGAGCACGTCGATCTAGACCCGCCGACCCCGGAAGAGGTCGAAGAAAACCGCAAGAAGTGGGGCTATACGGCGTAGCTCGGAATAGTAGACGGCGGAAGTAGTCGGTCTTTCACGACCGCGCCCCATCCGCAGCATCCAGCACCAGCACCAGCAAGAATATCAAGACCCGTCGCTGGCCGAGAAAGCCCTTGCGAGGACTTCGATCGGCGCATCGCGCCCCGTCCAGATCCGAAGCTGCTCCGCGGCTTGATAGACCAGCATCCACTTTCCGCCGATCGGCCGCGCGCCGCACTTGCGCGCATCTTCCAGCAGCCGGGTCTTCTCGGGGTCGTACACAATATCCATCACGATCGAATCTGCGCGCAGATGTTGGGCCGGCACCGGTGATGCGTCGGAGCGCAAGCCGACGCTAGTCGTGTTGATCAAGATGTCGTGGGGAAGATCTGCAAGACTTGCGAGGGGTCCGGCGCCCTGGGCAGCGAGGTCCTTTGCCAGGCTTTCTGCATGCTCGACCGTTCGATTGAGCACGTGAACCGTCGCCCCCGCCTCGATCAAGCCATAGACCACGGCTCGGGCGGCGCCGCCGGCACCGAGCACAACGGCGCGTTTTCCCGCGAGTTCAGTCTCAGTTTCCAGTGCGCGGTTTGCTCCGATCCAGTCGGTGTTGCTCCCGAACAGACGCCCATTCTGGACGGTCACGGTATTGACCGCCCCAATCCGCCGGGCCCGTTCGTCGATCTCGTCCAGATGCTCCATCACCGCGACCTTGTGGGGGATCGACACGGCGATCTGCTCGAGACCCAGCGCGCGAATTCCCGCCATGGCGGTTCCGAGTTCGCTCGGCTCCACATCGAAGGCGAGGTAGGCCGCGTCGATGCCCAGCTCCGCGTAGGCGGCGTTGTGCATGCGCGGCGATCGCGTATGCCCGGCGGGGTGAAGGACAATGCCGCACAGGGCCGTTTTCGCGGTGATCTCAGGCGCCACGGGTGCAATCTCCCAGGGTTGTTCGCAGCCCAGCGTACCCGTCACGGGTGGCTGGCGCCGCCCCGCTGCAAACCCGCCGAACCTGCGGTATCCACCCGTCCATTCTCATAGGTGGAGGGGCGATATGGCTCCGGTTCGGGCAGCAAACAAATCATCGAAAAAGGCCTCGAAAAAGGGGGCTCGGAAAGCGGCGGCCAAGGCGCCGGGGAAGAAGCTCCGGGTCGCGGTTTTGATGGGGAGCAAGAGCGATTGGGATTCGATGAAACCCGCGGTCGACGTCCTCGAGGGCATGGGCGTGGGTTGTGATGTGCGGGTCATTTCCGCCCACCGCACGCCTGACCGCCACGCGGCATTTGTTTCCAAGGCCGAGTCCAAGGGGATCGAGTTGTTCATCTGCGGTGCGGGCTTTGCCGCGCACCTGGCCGGGGTGACCGCAGCCCTCACGCCGCTTCCGGTGCTCGGAGTGCCGCTGGACAGTTCGGCTCTCAACGGGGTCGATGCGCTGTTGGCCACGGTGCAAATGCCGGGAGGCATCCCGGTCGCCACCTTCGGCATTGGAAAAAGCGGGGCGAAGAACGCCGGACTGTTCGCCGCTGCAATTCTGGCGGGATCCGACGGCAAGGTTCGTCGTGCGCTCGACGCTTTTCGCAAGAAGCAGACGGCGGCGGTTCCCGAGCGCCCATTCTAGCTGCGAACTGCCTGCCCGTCAGGCTTCGAGCTTCTTCTTTCGCTCCATCCAACCCTGAACCATTTCGATGAATTGTTTGGGATTGTAGATGTCCTCTTCGTAGGACCACTTGCCGTTTCCCGCGTATTTGAGGAGGGTGAAGTTGTAGGCTTGGTGGAGGCTTCCGTCCCCGGGGTCGACCATGCGGTTCCACACCTGCGCGATGACCCAGCCCTTCTCCTCGTCGATCATGTACCACTCCACCGGGAAGTACTTCATTTGATCGTTGGGGGAGCGAGCCATCGTTTCGGTGATCCAGTTGTAGATCGCCTCGCGCCCGCCCATCGTGCCGAACATGTGCTCGATGTAGGTGGCATCTTCTGTGAACTGGTCCGCCCATGCGCGCCAGTCTCCGGAGGTGCCCGCACGCAAGGCGGTTTCCTGGTAGTTCTGAAATGCTTCTTCGAGTTCGGCTCGGCTAAACTTTCCCATGGTTGGATCTCCTAGCTAGATTCTAGCGACTGCAGCCTTCAGGTCTTCCCAGACGTGGCGCCGGTTCTCCGCGGTGTATTGCCGCAGAATGTAGGCCGGGTGCAGGGTCGGCATCAGGGGGATGCCTCGGTACTCCTGCCAGATTCCCCGCTCGCGGGTGATTGCGACATCACGACCGAGCAGCAGACTCGCGGCGGGCTTGCCCAGGGATACGATCACCTTGGGTTTTACGGCGTCGATCTGGCCGTCCAAGAAAGGTCGGCAGGCTGCGACTTCGTCGGGCAGCGGGTTGCGATTGTTCGGCGGACGACATTTGACGATATTGCAGATGTAGACGTCATCGCGCGAAATCTCGATTCCCTTTTCGATCATTTGCGTCAGCAGATCACCCGCCCGGCCGACGAACGGCAGGCCCGTGCGGTCTTCTTGCTCGCCCGGTCCCTCACCGATGAACATCAGGTCGGCGTTTGGGTTGCCGCTGCCGAAGACAATGGAATTGCGTCCCTCGCACAATCCACAGCGGCGACAGTCTCCGAGTTCATCCCGAACTTGGATGAGCGTCGGCGCTGCCCCCCAACTGACTCCTTCGCGAGCCGGGGAAGGCGTGGCGCGAGGCGGTGGCGCGCTGGGTGGTTTGATCTCGGGTTTGGCGCTCGGCAACGTTTGTGGATCGAGTGCCACGACCTCCAGGGTATCCACCCCTTCGTCGCGGAGATCGACCAATAACTCTCGCAACGACCCGATCAAGCATCGCGCCTCTTCTCTCGGATCATTGCTTCGTGGTTCGTCAGACATCAATTCAGCGGCTTCCCAGTGCCCACCTCGATGGTTCCGTGCCTCTGGAGTTCGATCTTTGCTTCGACTTCAAATTCGAACCCGGGATCGTTGGCCTGGTCGTGACATGAGCCACAGATTTGCAGAATCGCGCAAGAATCGCATTTGTCGGCCAGGCTCACGATGCTTCCGAACTTCTTTGCCGCGGGTGCAATGTGGTTGCCCCCGGGCCCGTGGCACGATTCGCATCCCACCGACGCGAGGTCCCCATGGCTGCGGTCGCTGCCCTTACCGTCCTTTGGAAAACCGCCGGCGCGTCCCATTCCGGTCGTGTGGCACTTGAGGCAGGTGGCGTCATCCGCTTTGCCCTTGATGTCGAGGGTGTCGACCGCGTGGCGATGCGGGCTGCTCGCCCAGGTTTTGTACTCGCTCGGGTGACAACTCCGGCAGGCGTTCGAGCCGACGTAGTCCGCGTTTTTCGGGAGTACGTCGCGCGGCTTCGCTGCGTCGTCGATCAATGCGCTCCGCTGTGTGTTCGAGAGGCTCCCGATTTTCACATGCGAAATCTTCGATCGGAAACTCGCGTAATCGAAGCTGATGGAGTGCGTGGGGTTGTGGCAGGTTTGGCACACGGTTTCGTAGTTCTTCACGCCGTTCACTTTGGGGACGAAATCGGGAGACAGATGCGGTCCGCCGCGGCCATGACACGATTCGCAGCCCACGTTCTCGAGATGCACGGGCGTTTCGTCAAAGCTGTATCCACCCGGTTTTTCGAAGCCCACCACGTGGCAACTTACGCACTCTGGGTTGCGGGTTTCGTTGTGGGTAACGATGGTGTTGAACGCATCGGCGTGTTGCGTGAACTGGTAGGTCTGCGCCTCCAGTTCATGGCATACCGAACACACGTCGCTCCCCGTGTAGCCTCTGGGGTTGAGCAACATGGGGATTCTCGTTCCGGCAATCTTCGAGAGGATCATGCGATTGAGCGCCGGGTCCCGATCGTCTTGCCAGCCCTGGGTGCGGTGCAAGATCTTTCCCGAGCGGTCGATCAAGAAGATGTCCGGGAAACCGGCGAAGACACCGTACGTCTCCATCACGTCCCCGTCTGGATCGAACAGCATCTGCATCTCCAGGTCTTCGAGTTTCCTCTCTCGCAACATCCTGCGCACCGCTACCGGTTGATTGGCCGCGGAGATCGCGACAAGTTCCGGCCGCTTGTCGTCGGGCAATTTTGCGAGCTGTTGTTTGAAGAAGTCGAACGCCGCGTGACAGTGTGGACAAGTGTGGAGGAAGAACATCAACACCAGGGGCTTGCCCGAGAGACTGGAGAGTTCGAAGGGCTCGCTCTGGTCGAGTCGCCGGGTAGAAAACATCGGCGCGAGGGGGCGTACGTCGAGGACGCCGGCTGTGCCAGTGCTTCGCGGCGGCAGGCGCAATTTCTTCCGCAGTTGTTCTTCGACGACGCCAGCGGGGTCGGAAACGTCTTTGTTGAAAAAGCCGACGCCGAATTCGTAGTAGGCCTCGTCGTCGAAGCCGAAGATGACGACCGGGTTCCGCAGGCCCAGTTTGGAGGCGATCGCGCCGTTCGAATCGTCGAAGATTGGGAAATCGAGTCCCTTGCTCTCGGCGAACGTTTTTGCAGTGAAGCGGTCCGATCCGATCGCAACGCCGATCAGGTGGAAGTTGTTTTTCCCGCGGTACGCTGCTACCCGCGACACCGCCACTGCTGCAAAAGCGGCTTCGTCGACCTCGGGGTTGAAGAAGAAGATCATCATGCGCTTGCCGACGAAGTCCGAGATCGAAAGCCGCTCGCCATCGAGCCCGGTGCCGCTGAAGGATTGCAACGGACGTTCTTTGGGATGTCTCGTCGCGGTGGGGACGGTCGTGTTAGATGCCGGATCGGCGAGCCCCAGGTCTACGGCCTCTTCTCGGTTGCTTTGGAAGACGGGAGCCACTTGCGGTTGCGTCGATTCCGTCAATGGAGATGGATCCCATCGCTCGTTCATGACTGCTGCGAATCCGGCGACGAAAATCAGACCAACCCAGAGAGCGGACTTTGCTTGCATTGGCGGAGCATAAGCACGGGTTCGAACCCGAGCAAGCAGCTGGAGTGATAGGGATCAGTCCCGCTGTCTATCCTGGACTCACATCTCGACTGCCCGGGATAGAACGGGTCAATCCACCTTTTCGAGAATGTGGATCGCACAGGCGCTGCCGAGGCCGATCACGTGGGTCAAACCGATCCGCGCTCCCTCGACTTGTCGCTTGCCCGCCTCGCCCCGCAGATGGGTCGAGATTTCGTACACGTTGGCGATCCCCGTCGCACCGAGGGGGTGTCCCTTCGAGAGCAGGCCCCCCGAGACATTGACCGGGGTGCGCCCACCCAGGGCAGAATTGCCGTCCTGTACGAACTTGCCCGCATCTTCGGGCGGGCACAGGCCGAGGTTTCCATAGTGGAGTATTTCGGCCGTGGCGAAGCAATCGTGGAGTTCCACCAGGTCTACGTCGCTCGCGCTCACCCCGGCCATTTCATAGGCGGCCTTTGCGGCGAGCTGGGTGCAGCTATTGACGTCGGGCATGGTGAGGTTGCGCTCCGAATAGGGATCGCTCGTCAGCACCGAGGCCTTGATCCGCACGGCTCGCCCCATGCCGAGTTCTCTGGCCTTCTTCTCGGAGCAGAGCACTGCGGCGGCGGAGCCATCGACATTCACCGAGCACATCAGCTTGGTGTTCGGGTAGGCGATCATCTCGGCGTTCATCACCGTCTCGAGGGGCGTCTCGATCTGGTACATCGCCTTGTTGTTCATGGTGGAATGATGGTGATTCTTGACCGAGACCTGGGCAAACTGTTCAAAGGTCGTGCCGTACTTGCGCGTGTGCTCCATACCGGCTTCGGCGAACACACAGGGCATCGTGCCCGAACCGAGCAGGCCTTCGGTAGAGATTCCTTTGCCGTGACCCTTACCGCCCAACAATCCCCGGCCCATCTGCTCGACCCCAATGCACAAAACGAGGTCGTAGACAGAAGCTTTGATCGCCATCCAGCCCTCGCGCAGGGCGGTGGCACCGGTCGCACAGGCGTTGGCGCAATTGGTCACCGGAATGCCCGTCTGTCCAATTTCGGCCAGAATGCGCTGGCCCACCATGGCACCGGCCTGGGCGAGATTGCCGCAATACAACGCCTGCATGTCTTGAATTTTGAGACCCGCATCTGCGAGCGCCAGTCTCGCCGATTCCGCGCCGAGTTTTGGAACGCTGGTCTCGGGGAACCTTCCGAACTTGATCATGTCGACGCCGATCACGTAGACATCACTCATGCTGATTCTCCTTGGGAGTCTTGGCTAACTGTCTGTATTCCTGGCAATCCGTGTCTGCTGTGCAGCCCAATCAAGAGCGGGGCTGAAAGCTGTACATGAGATATTCGTTGCCATCCGAGTCCTTGCGCGGGGCCGTCAGGTACACAACCTCGACGGGCATCCCCATTTGAATCTTTTCTGGATCGAGTTCCACGTTGATCAGGTTGCCCTTCACCGTGCCTCCCCCCTCGAGGTCCACGATGGCCGATACGTATGGCACGTCGATGCCCGGGAAAGAGCGATAGACGATTGAATAGACGTAGAGTTCGCCCCGATTGGAAAGACGCTTGGCCGAAAACTTCCCCTCGACCCCACAACTCGCACAGCTGATGCGTTCGCCCAGGAAGATTGCGCCACAGCCACCGCATTCCTGTCCTTCGAGGTAGGGGGCCTGGCCTTTCGGCATCTTCAAAAAGGGGACGATCGGAAGCATGGCTCCATCACTTGCCGTGATATCCATTTCGTATTGCCTCGTGGGAGTTGTCTCGCGTACAAAATCAAAGCGCGCTCAGCGAAACCGAACCCGCAATTCCACCCAACAACAATGCCAGCAATCACCCCCGCCCGCCACCAGCGAGAGAATCTGCAAAAGAAGCCCCCCGCTCCCGTATTTTGTAACGAACCGGCAAAAGCCAGAATCGGGGAGAGGTGGGCGCAGGCGAAGTAAAGCGCAGCCACCCACCCGGCACTGACGCCCAAAAACTTAAAACCAGAATCGCAACAACAAGCTAATACGCCCGAAACTGTTGCGAGCCATGAGCCGGAGCCCACCTCTCCCCGATTCTGGCGTCTTGGAAAAAATGCAAAAAAACCCGGGAACTAACTCGTCTTCTTCCGCAATTCTTCAAGCATCTCTTTGAAGCCGTTGTTGCCGGGTTCGAAGGTGAGGGCCATCTGCAAGTTCTGGATGGCGCCTGGAATGTTGTCCCGCCGAATATCATCTTCGGCTTTGAGCAAAAACTGCTTGCCCTGGGGCGTGGTGCCCATGCGCCTCTCGGACTGGATCTTGGCGTGCGCCGCGCGAGCGGCCGCAAGTTGTATGCGCAGTCCCTCGCCGGATTCGAGATGCAGGTCGTAGGCCGCGCGCTTTCGCGGATCGCGCAACACACAGTAGGCCTCGGTCATGACCTTCGAGATCTGATGACAATGCTCCTGGGTCGGTGCGTCCAATGTACGGTTGGCATCTGGGTGGTAGGTTCGCGCGTTCTGGTAGTAGGCGAGCTTTAGATCGCGGCTCGATACCTCCTTCTCGACATTCAAGAGGCGGTAGTAGTCGAGCTCGTCCATGATCTTGGCGAGTGCTTCAATCTCAAGGCGACTCAGATCCGACAATCTCGCCTACTCCTCTAGCTCCGCGTCCGCGAGGTCGACATCGTCGGAACGATCGAACAGATCGTCCTTTGCCTTCTGGACCTGTTCGATTCCCTGGATCAGACTGGTATCGGGGTCCACATCTGCGCCCGGGGCCTTGGGCAGCTCGGGAGCGACCGCCACCGTCTTTAGCTTGACCGCGCCGATCGCCGGGCCCGCAGCCTCATCCTCGAGGTCGAGAGCCAAAAAGTCATCGTCGTCTATTGATTCCATGTCTTCGTTCCGGCCGATCGAGTTTGAATCTTCGACGACTTCGCTCGCGATGGAGTCGAGTTCTACCTCGTCGATGTTGTCGAGTTCTACTTCGTCGATGTTGTCGAGTTCTGCTTCGTCGATGTCTTCGAGATCATCGAAAGCGTCGTCGTTATCCGCCAGCAGCTCGAGTTCGCCGTCGTCTTCGGTGGGCGTCTCGAGCGACGGGGCTTTGAGCTCGTCCAGATCGGACCCTGTCTGTATGATGTCCGCACTGCGGTTGCGAGTGATGATCGAGTCTATCTCGTTGTCGCTGAGGCCCGAAGAAAGTGTGATTTTGGTGGAGGCTTCCTGCCCGCTTGCGGGATCGCGCGCGATCACGTTTACAATTCCGTCGGCGTTGATTTCGAAGCGAACCTCAATTGAAGTCTTGCTGCGCGGACCCGGGGTGAAACCTGAAAACTCGAACTGCCCCAACAACTCGTTCTCTTCGGATTGGCGCGAGCCACCCTGGTAAACCTTCAGCTTGACCGACTCCTGAAAGTCCTTGAACGGGCTGAAACTGCGGCTCTGCTCGATCGGCACGGGTGTGTTGCGTTCGATGATCGGTTCGGCCAGCCCGCCGGCAACACCAATGCGCAGATCCAACGGCGTCACGTCGAGTAGATAGGCGTCTTGAGTGGAGCTGACCAACGAGGCCGCGTGAATCGCGGCGCCCATGGCGACGACCTCGTCTGGATCGACGTTCAACTGAGGTTCTTGCTGGAAGTAGCTCTTCACAGCATCGCGGATGATGGGTAGACGAGTTGGACCCCCGACCAGGATGATGCCGTCGAGGTCACGCACAGTCAGGTCAGCCTGCTGCAGCGCCTCGTCGCATACCTTGAAGGTGCGCCCCACGAGATCCTGCACCAGTTCGCCGAACTCTTGGGTGGTAATGGTGCGCTCGAGAGATCGCGTTTCGCCATCTTCGCCGACGAGCAAGTCGGGAATTCGGATTTCGACCTCGTCTTCTACCGACAGGCCCCGCTTGGCCGCTTCCGCGGCAACTTTGAGCTTTTCGAGGGCATAGGGATCATTGCGGGGGTTGATGCCTTCTTTGGCTACGAATTCGTCGGCCAACAGGTCGAGAATGCGATCGTCGAAATCGTCACCTCCGAGGAAGGTGTCACCACAGGTCGACAATACCTCGAACACATCCTGACCGATCTCGAGCACCGAGATGTCGAACGTACCGCCGCCGAGATCGTATATCGCGACCTTCTGTTCAAGACCCTTGCCAAAACCGTAGGCCAGTGCAGCCGCGGTCGGCTCGTTGAGGATGCGCAGTACCTCGAGGCCGGCGATTTGTCCGGCGTCCTTGGTCGCCTGTCTCTGGTTGTCATTGAAGTAGGCGGGCACCGTGATCACTGCCTTCGTGACCTCTTTGTTGAGACGAGCTTCGGCGACCTGCTTCATCTCCCGCAGCACCATGGCGGAGATCTCGGGCAAAGAAAAATCTTCGTCCCGGACATGAATGCGGACGCCGTGGTTTGGTCCTTCCACGATCTTGTAGGAACAGATCGCCTGTGCCTTGCGAACTTCTTCCGAGAAGTGGTAGCGGCCGATCAATCGCTTGGCCGACGAGACCGTGGAAGCTGGATGGTGAATGATGTTGGCCCGGGCAGCGTTGCCGACGGTAATGGAGCCGTCCTCGTGGAAGGCCACGACGCTCGCAGTGGTCTTCTCACCAAAGGCGTTCGAAAGCACCTCGAGCTTGTTGTTGCGCATAATTGAGACGCACGAGTTGCTCGTCCCGAGATCGATGCCAATTGCAAGGTCTGCCACACCCAGCTCCCTATTTTTTCAGCTCAGCTTGACGGCACTCGAAGCTCGCAGCCTGCCCGCGCAACCAGTGCCTGTTTTCTCAAATCCGCTTTCTGTACCCCATGGGGGCGCAGAACGTCATCGAGAGATATCGGTCGAACGGAACAGCTTCTGAATGCCTTCAAATTCGCTGTTGCCGGCGCTGACCGAGGCGTCAACACGGCCTTTCGCCCCCAAATTGCTAGAGTGCATCCGCAGCACTACTCCACAGGCCCAGATCCGAGAGTTCGAAGCCATTTCGAGGCTCCTGGCCCGCATCACGAGGACGCAGAAGACACCATGTCAGGCCACTCGAAATGGTCCACGATCAAGCGAAAGAAGGGCGCGCTCGACGCCAAGCGCGGCAAGATTTTCACCAAACTGATTCGCGAGATTTCTACGGCAGCTTCAATCGGGGGTGGGGATCCCGACGGCAATCCGCGCCTGCGCCTGGTGATCGACAAGGCCAAGGGCGCGAACATGCCCAAAGACAACATCAAGCGCGCAATCGAAAAGGGCGTTGGCGGGGGGGATTCCGCGGCCTACGACGAATTCATCTACGAGGGCTACGGCCCGGGCGGCGTCGCGCTCTTGATCGAGACCCTCTCCGACAACAAGAACCGGACCGTGGGCGAGGTGCGCCACGTCCTCAGCAAACGAGGCGGGAACCTGGGTGCCACGGGTTGCGTCGGGTATCTATTTGAGAAGAAGGGCATTCTCAGTTTCGATGCCGAGGGATTGGACAAGGACTCCCTGATGGAAGCGGCGATGGAGGCCGGGGTCGAGGATGTATCCGACGGCGGCGATGGCATCGAGGTGGTGACGCTCCCCGCAGAGCTTTCCAAAATTCAGGAAATCCTCGGCGGACAGGGATTTACCTGCGCAAACGCGGAGGTGAGCATGGTTCCGTCTACGTCGGTCGAACTCGCCGGCCCGCAGGCGGAAAGCATGTTGAATCTGATGGAAGCCCTCGAAGAACTCGACGATGTGCAAAACGTCTACGCAAACTTTGACATCTCTGACGCGGAGATGGCGCGGCTTGCGTAGTGACTGCTTGGCGACAAAGGGCAGGGATGAGAATTCTCGGGATTGACCCAGGCTCCAATGCAACCGGCTACGGTGTGGTCGATTATTCCGGGGGGCAGCTCCGGCACGTCGCCCACGGCGTCATTCGTCCGCCAAAATCAGCCCAGACCGCCGAGCGACTGAGCTTTATCCATCGAGAAATTCTGCAGGTCGTAAGCGAGTTCCAGCCGGCGGCCTGCGCGATCGAGCAAGTCTTCGTCGCGGTCAATGTGAGGTCGGCACTGATCCTCGGCCAGGCTCGCGGTGCGGCCCTCACCGCTCTCGGGACCGGTGCGCTGCCGGTCCACGAGCTTTCGGCTCGGGAGGTCAAGAAGGCGCTGGTCGGTACGGGAGCGGCGACCAAGCTCCAGATCCAGGCCATGGTGAAGCGTCTGCTCGACCTTTCCAAAGTTCCGCCCAGCGACGCCGCCGATGCCCTCGCGATCGCAATCTGCCAGGCCCACGCTGGAAAACTGGCCGGATTGGGGGTGCGGAATTCCCGCGGCCGTCGCCGTCCCCGAGCCCGCAGCCAGTTCGCGACGAGCACCGCGCGATGATTTCATGGCTCGAGGGAACCCTGCGAGAGAAGCTGCCGGAACGCGTCGTGGTCGACGTGCGCGGCGTTGGATACGAGCTGCTGATCTCGCTTTCGACGTTTGGCAACTTGCCCGACATTGGAAAGACCGTCTCGATCTACGCCAAGACCGTGGCCCGTGAGGACGCGCTGCTGCTCTACGGTTTTGCGACCGCTCGGGAGCGCGAAATCTTCGAATTGCTCCTCAAAGCCAACCGCGTGGGCCCGAAGCTCGCGCAGACGATTCTCTCGGGGATCGATCCCGAACAAGTTGTCGGCGGCCTGCGAGACGGAGATATAAAGCTGCTGTGCAGCGCCCCGGGCGTCGGCAAGAAGTTGGCCGAGCGCATGGTGGTCGAACTCAAGGAGAGAGCCGCCGAACTCGCGTCCAGCGAAAGCGCCGGGGCGGGACTTCCGCCCCGCGCCGTACCCGCGGCGGACGCAGATGTCGAAACCCGCGCTCAGGCGCTTTCGGCGCTGCTCAATCTCGGTTATCCCAAAGCACAGGCAGAGCGAGTGGTCGACGCTGCGGCAGCTGAATTGGGTGCTGGCGCCTCGATCGAAGAACTCATTCGCAATGCGTTGCGGAGGCTTGCGCGATGACGATTGAAGTTGAAGCAGAGAGCCGAGGCCTGATTTCGCCCGAGCCATTCGAGACCGAGAAGCGCAGCGAACAGAGTCTGCGCCCCGAGACCCTCGACGAAATGATCGGCCAGACCCGTTTGCGCGAGAATCTGTCCGTCTTTGTGCGGGCGGCCCGAGAGCGGGAAGAGGCCCTCGATCATCTGCTCTTCTACGGTCCTCCGGGCCTGGGCAAGACTTCTCTCGCGCGGATCGTCGCCAACGAAATGGGCGCACAATTTCGTGCCACGAGCGGCCCGGCCATCGAACGTCCCGGCGATCTCGCGGCCCTGCTTTCCAACCTCGAATCCGGTGACGTTCTCTTCATCGACGAAATCCACCGTCTGACCGCCACCGTCGAGGAGATCCTCTATCCCGCCATGGAGGACTTTCAACTCGACATCCTGATCGGCGAGGGACCCAGCGCACGCTCGATTCGGCTCGATCTACCCCGCTTCACCCTCATTGGGGCCACGACCCGCGCCGGCCTGCTGACCTCGCCTCTGCGCGATCGCTTTGGCTGGAGCGCGCGCCTCGAGTACTACCCGGTGGAGGATCTGCAAAAGATCGTCACGCGTTCGAGCCGCGTGCTGGGGCTTCAGGTGACCGATTCGGCGGCGGGTGAGATTGCGAGCCGATCGCGTGGAACTCCGCGTATTGCCAACCGACTGCTGCGTCGGGTGCGAGACTTCGCGGAGGTCGCCGAGGGCACGAGTGCCGAGATTGACGGCCCGTGTACCCGCGATGCGCTCGAGAGGCTCGACGTCGACGAAGAAGGTTTCGACCGTCTCGACCGTAGTTTTCTCATGACATTGATCGAAAAATTCGACGGAGGGCCAGTTGGCCTCGAAACCCTCGCAGCGGCGGTCGGCGAGGACAAGGGCACCCTCGAAGACGTGGTCGAACCCTTCCTGATCCATCGCGGTTTTTTGGATCGCACTCCCCGCGGACGAGTCGCCACCCGGCACGCCCGCCTGTACCTGGGCTTCGCCCCGGGCCCGGGGCCGGCCAGAGTGAATCCAAACGGCCAGGGCAGCTTGATCTAGCAGCCAGCCAGTTACCCGCGGGAATCACGACGGTTCTCAGGCGAGGGTTTTGTAGGCGAGAGCGAAGATACGCACGCCGTCGAAGCCCAGGACGATCCCCCCACGACCCACCCCCATTATGGCCAGATGGACCCGGAGTTGGGGTGAAGACCTCTCAGGACAACTTAAGGGCCCACCGATAGACAGGGTGTGGAGGTGCGTGTTGTGAGGCCGGTCTGGGATCGGGCGCAATATTGCACAGGGACGCATCCCCACTTGCTGCTTGACCCTGAACTTGAAAAGGCTCGACGAGATTGCAAATCGCACGACGAACATTGCTGGCCCTGCTGAGTCTGCCGTTTCTGGTGACGGGCATCGCGGGACTGCTCTGGGCCTATGCGCCTCAGGCGACGATCTCACTTCGCTTGAGTGAAATCATGTTCAAATTGGTTTCCACCATGATCGAGGCAAACGTGCCCGATCCCTTCGATATCATCTATCCGGACACCATTGAAGCCGGCCTGGCCGGGGGATTGCGGTTTCTTCTGACGCCGATCGGCCTGTTGCTGCTGGGTCTTGCCGGGTTGCCCACGCGCTACGATGACGAGAGCGATGGGGCTGACAAGGCCGACAGTGGGCTTCCGAGCGTCGACCGAGCGGTGGCGAAGAAGACCCAGCGACGCGCAAACGCGCTGGCGAAGAAGGGGCATGTCGCGGAGGCCGCCGAGTTGTTGTTTTCGGTCGACCTGATGGATCGCGCCGCAGATTTGTTCATCAAGGCGGAAGACTACGTGCGTGCGGCCGAGATTCGACACGACCAAAATCGCTTCCACGACGCCGCCGAGCTCTATATCAGGGCGGGCAACCCGTCTTCGGCCGCCGCCATATTCGCCCAGCAGGAAGAGTGGGAAAAGGCGGCCGAGTGCCACCTCGAACTGGGCAATGCCAGTCAGGCGGCGGAGATGTTCGAAAAAGCCGGCGATCATCATCGGGCCGCGGTCTGTTATCGAGATGCCGATTTCCTGCGCCATGCCGCGCAGTGTTTCGTGAAGAGCAAGGCCTGGCTCCACGCGGCCGAATGCCTCGAGAAAGTCTTCGGCGAGGAGAGCGCCAACGCCAACAAGGGTGATCCAAAGGCCATGGCGGAACTCAATAAGTTGGTGGGACAGTCGGGCAAGCTCTACTTGCGCGCCCGGGAGCCCGAACTCGCCCTCGCTGCACTCGAGAAGGGTGGCTTGTTCGTCGAAGCCGGAGAGGTTGCGCAGCAGCTCAAGCAGTTCACCAAGGCTGCGACCCTGTTTCGCGACGGAGGGTCACTGCCCCGAGCCGCAGAGGCGCTGAACGAACTCGGCGAAACCGAAGCCGCCGCTCGCATTCTCGGTGAGCACCACCGAGATCTGGGGGAGATCAAAGAAGCGGCTGCGTTCCTCGAGGAGGCGGGAGACTTTCTCGAGGCGGGCGATTTTTATCGCCAACTCGAGAACTACGAGCGGGCGGGGCACTGTTATCGTCAACAGTCAGGCTATGTCCAGGCCGCCGAGATGTTTCGGCTATCCGGCGATCGAGCCCAGGCGGGGGAGTGCTTCGAACTCGCCGAACGGTATACCGAAGCCGCAGAATGTTGGGCACTCGTTGGAAACTCAGACAAGGAAGCCGAACTCCTCGCCAAGGCGGGCAACTTTCTGGGTGCGGGCGAGGTGTACCACCGGGAGGGAGTCGACGAGGAAGCAATTTCCGTATTGCAAAGAGTCGAACCCGACAAGCCGGAATTCGCTCGGGCATCGGCACTGCTGGGAGACATCTTCCGCAGCCGCGGCCAGCTCTCCCTGGCGATCAAGAAACTCAAGCAGGCCATCGGAGACGATGTCCTGTCCCGAGAAAATCTCGAGGCCTTCTACTCGCTCGCCGTACTCTACGCCTCCGACAACCAACCTGCAGAAGGTGTCGAGATCTTCGAGAAAATTCTCGCTTTCGACTACCACTATCGCGATGTCGAACAGCGCCTGATCGAGGCCCGTGATCTGGTGCAGAGCCTGCCGCCAATCGAAACGCAAGAGGGTGCCACCGCGAATCGGAGTGTCGTTGGAGGCGGCGGCCAACCGGGTCGCTATCAGATCGTCGGCGAGTTGGGCCGCGGTGGCATGGGGATCGTCTACAAAGCCAAGGACACGGCACTCGACCGCATCGTCGCCTACAAGGTCCTGCCCGACACCCTGGCGGACAACCCGCAAGCGCTAAAAAACTTCATGCGCGAAGCGAAGGCCGCTGCCAAATTGAATCACCCCGGAATCGTGACGGTCTACGACACCGGCGAGCAAGATGGTCGCTACTACATCGCGATGGAGTATGTCGACGGAACCACCCTGAAGGAAATCTTGCGCCGCCGCGGAGTCATTTCGCCGGCTGGCATTCTCCATGTCGTCGTGCAGGTCTGTGAGGCCATGGCGTACGCCCATGATAATCGCGTCGTACATCGGGATATCAAGAGCGCCAATACCATGTGGACGCGAGACAAGAAGGCCAAGATCATGGACTTTGGACTCGCCAGGGTTCTCGAAGAATGTCGCAATCAGACGACCGTGGTTGCGGGAACGCCCTACTACATGAGTCCCGAGCAGACCCTGGGGCGCAATATCGACCATCGCACGGATATCTATTCGTTGGGTGTCACGATTTTCGAAATGGCCACCGGGACGGTTCCCTTCAAGGAAGGAAACATTCCCTACCACCACGTCCACACCCCGCCCCCCGACGTGCGAGATCTGCGACCTGAACTTCCGGCGGGTCTGGCGGCTGTTGTGACACGCTGCATGCAGAAGGATCCGGCCCAGCGTTATCAGTCCGCTCGCGATATATTGGTCGAGGTCCGCGCCTCACTGGGGCAAAGCAGCGCGCCAACCGTAAAGTCCAGCTGAGGTCGTAGGGGTGCAGACGCCCCGGGGAGGAAGAGGCCCTTGTACCAGCAGCGAACCCTCGCCCAGAAAGTCAGCTGTACCGGGCTTGGCCTTCACACGGGCGCGCCGGTTCGGCTGAGCTTGCACCCGGCCCGCGTCGGTACCGGAATTCGATTCGTGCGGCACAAGGGATCGACTTCGAGCGAGATTGTCGCCCGCCACGAATCCGTCAGCGCAACCTCGCACGCGACAACCCTGGGAACCGGTGACGCGAGCGTTTCCACCGTCGAACATCTGCTGGCGGCGCTCTATGCCCTCGGTGTGAGCAATGCCCGCATCGAGGTCGACGGTCCCGAGATCCCCGTGATGGACGGGAGTGCTGCGCCGTTTGTCCACATGATCCGCAGCGCCGGGCTCTACGAACAACACGAACCCAGTGTCGTGATGCAGATCGAGCGAAAGGTTGTCTGTCGCGATGGACTGCGGTCGATCAGTATCGAGCCCGCGAAGTATCTGCGAATTTCCTATCGAATCGATTTTGCACATCCCCTGATCGGCGTTCAGGAGCTCGAGATCGAGCGACTGCGACCGGAGTCGTTCGAAGTCGAGGTGGCTCGCGCGCGAACCTTCGGCTTTCTCGACGAACTAGAGTCGCTGCGTCGCGCTGGGCTGGCGCGCGGAGGCTCTCTGGCGAACACCGTGGTGTTGGATCGAGACCGGGTGATGAATCCGGGGGGACTGCGCTGGCGAGACGAATTCGTACGCCACAAGGTGCTGGACCTGATTGGCGATCTATCGCTGCTCGGAGTTCCCGTCCACGGTCACGTTCGCGTCGAACGCGGCGGACATACAACTCACCATCGCCTGGTGGAAGAATTGCTCCGGCAGCGCGATGCCTGGAGTTTGCGCGGCGATCGGGGGGGCCATGCGAATCCGTTCGATCCGGCGTCGGCGAAAGTGTCTACACCGTAGCTCGGCCGTCGCGCCCGCAGGCTGCGCGATTTAAAATTCCAGGTCTTCCAGTTCGCGTGCCAGCAAGACGGTGCCTTCGCCATTGGTAAAAGCGATTCCGAAACCGGGAGCTTGCTGGGCTGCATTCGTGTCGGTGTTGTCATTACACCAACACACGCGCCCCTCGATCTCGTGGAGCATCTCGCCGTTGGTCAGGCGAAACCGAAGCTTGATGCAACTTTCGAGTGGAAGGGCCGATTCGGTTTCGATGAAGAGTCCGCCCGCGGATATCGACGTTGCATAGTCACAGTGGAGCCCTCCGTCACAGCTGTAATCCACCAGGATACGAAGTCCTTGTCGGCGGAATCGTCGGGTGTCGTCGGGCG
Organism: Myxococcales bacterium; assembly: GCA_022563535.1. Classification (NCBI taxonomy): domain Bacteria; kingdom Pseudomonadati; phylum Myxococcota; class Myxococcia; order Myxococcales; species Myxococcales bacterium. The sequence continues at coordinate 9,772 of JADFNE010000022.1, read as the reverse complement.
TTCGCTGTGCCATTTCTGAGTCTCCTCGCGCTTGTCGAAGTGCTGGTATCAATCACCAATTACTAATTACTTGCCAATTTGCGTACACCAGATCCGCGTAACCTGGCGCAGCAGTGAAAAAGCGATCTCCCTGCTGCGGACTCGATCGGCAATATTCTCGCTTTCCGTGAGTTCTTCGGCGCCGGAATCTTCACTTTCTGCCGAAAGTGCAAGTAGTGCGCAGCGCAGATCGCCCTGGTTGCGATCCAGGGCTACGGCGGCCCCAGCACCGCGAAGCGACTGTTGCCAATCGTCCCAGCGAATGTTCTGGATTTCGTCCTGGCCGGTTCCGTCCAGACACTTGCGCAGCTTGCGGCGCGCCCAGCGGCCGATCGAGCCTTCGAGTAGATCCGCGATCGTCGGGTCAATTTCTGGTCGCTCGACGTCCAGCGCCAACGCGGCGACCTGTTGGAGCGTCTGTCCGATGATCTGCGGGTCGAGGGTGCCGAACCCTGGCACCGACAACTCATCGACTGCCGTGCCGACCGAATCCATGAACGCCTGTTGCGCTGGATGCAGCCCCATGGGTTCTGTCTCATTGCTCGGTGTCGCCACGCCCCGCAGTGCCTGGGAAATTTCGTCGCGGGCTTGCACGACCATCCTGCGCAAACGTTCCTCATGCGGATCGGAGAGTTCAGAGTTCCCCGCCACCTTGAACCCGAGTTTGTCCGGGGCGGTCGCGAATTCGTCGTCGGAGGTCGCGCCCAATGCCCGCAGGATCGCGAGTCCGATTTGTCGTCCGCGGTCGTCGCCACGCTGCTCGCAAATCGCAATCAACGAGCGAATCGAAGACTCCCGCGCGGGATCCTCTCGAAGCAGGGAGAGGTGTTGGCCGACCGCTTCCTGCCATCGGTCGGGCATGTGGCTGAGCAGATTGGCGAGGGGCTCAATCGCTCGAGTGAAATCGGAATCGATCGCGATGGCGCGTTCGTAACACTGAATGGCTTCCTCGACTCGCTCGAGGGGGCCAGCGAGCAATCGACCTAGCTTGTAATTCACCTGGGCCAGCATTTCGTTCATGGGCTCCGGGTGATTGTCGAGAAAGTTGTCGAGCACCTCGGCCGCGAGCTGCCATTCACCGGTGCTCCGCAATAGTCTCGACTGGGCGAGTACGGCCTCTGATTGGGTGGCATCGTTTTCAACCGCCAGACCATACGCGCCCGCGGCCTGGGTCTCTTCGCCGCTCCGCTCGAGGGTGAAACCGCGAATGTAGGCGAGGGTGGCCACGCTCGACCGATCTGCACCATCGATCACGGCGAGCCCAGAGGTTGCGGCTTCCAGGGCCTCGTCGGGCTGGTCGAGTTTGAGCAACAGATCGGCCAGCATTGTCCAGGCATCCGCATTCGCGGGGTCGATGTCGGTGGCCTCGCGCAAACGCGAGAGCGCAGCTTCGTCTTTGTCGATGCCTTGTTCGAGAGCAGCGGCGCGAACCAGCTGGGCGGATTTCTTTGTGACGTTTTCCAGCAGTGCGAGCCAGTTGTCGAGGGCCTCTATGGCAGCTGTCTGGTCTTCGTTGATCAGGTGAATGCGGACAATGCCGTCGTGAACATGGTCCTGGGCCGGATCCGTTTCGATGGCTCGCAGGTAGGTCTCGAGCGCACGTGCAAATTCTTCGTCGAGTTCCTGGGCCTCTCCGACGATTGCGAGTTGCAGGCCCGCCTTCGGATTTTCACCCGGCATTGCGAGCCGGATGTCGAGGACATCTCGCGCGGCGCGCACGTCTCCGCTCAGATGGAGAAGCTCGCCGAGGGCGTCCAGGGCTTCGATGTTCTCGGATTCGAGGTCCCGGGCGGCGGAAAACAATCGAGTCGCCGATTCGATCGCATCGCCCCGCCAGGCCGCGCGACCTCCCGCGAGGGCGGCTTTCAACAGCAGCCCATCTTCGAGAAGGCTGCGATCCAAACTGGAGTCGAGAGCGCGCGCTGCAGCGGTTTCGGCTTCGTCCCAGCGCTCGAGTTGTTCGCAGACGATGGCTGTGCGCGCCTGAATCTCCTGGGACGCGGCGTCGTGTTCGGCGCCGCGTTTCAGCAGAGCCGCAGTGCGTTCGGGGTCAACATCACTGAGCATCCGCGAGGCCCGCAGCAGCTGGACCGTCGCGGTGGGCGCGTCGGTGAGTTCGGCCGCCTCCGCGAGGTGATCGGCAGCAGCGCGAAGATCTCCACTTTGTTCGCGAAGATCGGCGGCGCGCTCAAAGGCGGTGGCGCTGGTGCGATCGGCTTCGATCGCCTTTTCGGCGCGTTCGAGAGCCCGGTCATGCTGGCCGAGTTCGTTCAGTACATCGACGAGAACCAACAAGTCCGAACAGCCTGCCGGGGTTCCCCGAGCATCACACCAGCGACCAAAGACATCGGCAAAGCGTTCCCAGTTTTCCGAGGTTCGATATAGCTCCGCCCACTCGCGCAGGCGCTGCACCGAGAGATCGGCGCACTCGGCGGCAGAGGCGAATGCTTCGATCGAGCGCTCGAGTTCATCGGTCTTGTCTCGCGTGAGATCGGCGATTCGCAGCCAGACTCGCTGGCGCTGATCGGGCTCGGCGTCGCCGAGGATGTCGATTTCCTGCCGATGGCGAGTTACCGCCGCTGCGTATTCTCCGCGCTCCTCTTCGATCTGTTGAAGGGCGCGCACGCTGTCGAGATCGTCGGGCACCTGGATGAGATTTTCGCAATACGCCCGGGACGCACGTTCGAGGGCATCGTCGGTCTGCAACTGCTTCCAAGTGATCTCGCCCAGGCGACGCAACAGCGCGGACGATTCTTGTGCTGTACGGGAACGATTGTCGAGTGCGAGTTCGAGATCGAGGCTCTCTGCGACACCCTGCCAATCGCGCAGAGTTTCTGATGCCTGACGCAATCCGCGAATGGCGTCCAGGCATTCGGGGCGTTGATCGAGCACTTTGCGGAATGCACGTCGCGCTGCACTCGGTCGATGGAGTCTCTCCAGCTGCAAGCCCGCGAGTTCGAGCCAGTCCTCGGCGCTTCCGTCGCTGCGATCCAGTCGCGCGCCGAGACGTCGGTCGAGTTCGACGTGATTGTGTTCCCGGCGCAGGTGATGGATCAACGCAGCTTCGGCCGCGTCGATTTGTTCTGTGGTGAGGGGCTGCGCGCCGTTCCAATCGTCGAGCAATGCGAGCAGATGACGTTGGACGAGTTGGGGTCGCGCGAGCACGTTTTCACAGCAGTCCGCGAGCTCGCTGTGGAGTTCGTAGCGCCGTTTATCGTGAATCGGATCGCGGGTGGCGACAAGTCGTTCGAGTTCGAACTCCGCCGCTCGTGCCCAGCCGTCGAGTCTGCCGGTATCGCGCAGGGTCTGCTGGAGGTGACGGATCACGGGCAACACATCTGGCGATTCCGGTTCGCTCAGGTTCAGGCTGTGCAATAGATGGCGCGTCGCTGTTTCGGGTGACGACAGCTTTGTGTGCCAGAGTTCGGCAACTTCGCGATGTAGTGTTGCCAGCAAATCGGCCGGGGTTTCCGGGCAGGCGATTCGTTCCTCGATGATTCCAGCACGATCTGCAAAGCGCCCCAATGTTTCGTACAGACGATCGAGATTGGTCAACAATTCCGCATCGTCCAAATCGATCGCATGTGCTGCTTCGAGTGCCATGACGGCTCGGCCGGGTGCCGACAGATCGCGCTCCAGGATCCTGCCGATGTCGCAATGAAGTGCGTGCAGTTCGGTTGGGTTGGTCTGCAGGAGCATCTGGGCTTCCAGGGCGCGTAGCAACGCCTCGGGGCGACCCGCCTGTCGATGAATGTCGGCAACTCTCGACAAGACATCGGCGTCTTCTGGCGTTGCAGCATGGAGTCGTTCGAGCCAAGGGAGGGGCGCGTCGGTGGAGACTTCGCGACTCGCAATTTCGATCGCGCGCTCGTAGATCTGACCGCGCTCGCTCGGCTCGGCGCGCTGAGCTTCGAGGAAGAGACTGTCGAGCAATTCGACCCAGCGACCGAGGTCCGTCAAGATTGCGTTCATGCTTGCGCGGACGCTCGAGCGCGACGGGTCGAGACTCAGGGCTTCGCGGTAGCGCCCGAGTGCAGTCGAGGGCAATTCGAGTGGACCGGCCTCGAGGTCGGCGAGTCGCTCGAGCAGAGCCGCCCGTGCACTCGGAGCATTGGTACGGGAAAGGCCGCTTTCCAGTAGCTGTTGGGTTTCTTCGTGTCGCTCGAGACTGATGTTCAGGTGGAGAGCGTGAACGAAAGCTTCGGGGTGGCGCTCGTCTGCTTCGAGGATTTCGTTGAAGGCCTCGAGTGCGGAATCCGGTCGGGCCAGTGGGCCGGCGAGCAGAATCGCGAGTTCGAAGCGCAACGGGATCGTGTTTTCACCCGAGCGTCTTTCGATCTCCCGCGCAAGCAATGCTGCGAGGGGTTCGGAATCTCCTCGTTCTCTGTGCAACTCTCGCAGCGCCGACTGTGCATCGAGATCGTCTGGACAATTCTCGAGCACGCGACCATAGGCTTCGATCGCACGCTCTGCTTCGCCTTCCTGTCGCAGGGCGTCGCCCACCCGGAGAAACCAGCCCGCACGTTCTTCGGGTTGATCGCAGTGGTCGGCGGCGCGCAGACTGAGGGCGATGTATTCCTCACGCCTTCCGAGTCGCTGGTAGAGTTCGACGAGCGGCTTCGCGATTGCAGCGGTGGGTCCGACCTCGGCGATTGCGGGTTCGAGGGTTGCGACCGCGGCTGCGTCATCATCGAGCGCAAGGGATTCCAGAGCGGAGATGCGCAGGCGCAGCGAAATCGCGCTGGCGGTCACTGTGTCGGAGGGTTCGTCGCTGTTGACGGTTGCGTCGAGTCGAGCGTGAAGCAGGCCAGCCATGTCGGCGGGTCGGCACTCTCGATCGTAGAATTCCAGCAGATACTCCGTGGCCTCTGCGTGGCCGGGTTCGAGTCGAAGGATCTGTTCGTAGTGTTGGCTGCAAGTTTCTTGGCGGTCTTCGAGATCGTTCGCCAATCGTGCCGCGCGGGAGCGCAGCATGATTTCGCGCTCGAGGTCGAGACCGAGGGTAAGTTCGTGTTCGAGCACGCGCAGCAGGTCTTCGGGGCGATCCAGTTCGGCGTAGAGAACCGCGAGGTTGTGCCAGATGGGTTGGCGATCGGGTGCGATTTTGCCGGCCGCCTCGAGATGTTCGACACAGGCTTCGGGTTCACCAAAGCGATCTCGAGACAGGAGCGCGAGTTCTTCGTGAAGCGCTAGATCGTCTTCTTGGCTGCCGTTTCCCAGTCGTCCAACCAGTCGGGTGCGCAATGCCTCCCAATCACCGCTGCGGGTCAGGAGCTTTTCGAGCTGCTGGCCTGCCTGATCTGCGAGTTCTGGCACGTCGGTCTGCTCGGCGAGCTTGGTGAGTGCGATCAGGGCTTCGTCGAACGCGCCGAGTATGTCTTCGAGAAGTGTTGCGCGCTCCATCTCGATATTGGTGCGAGTCGTCGGGTCGGATTCATGCTCCGCGAGGTCCGCGAGCAAGTCCACCAGTCTCTCGACGTCGTTGCCGAGTCGCAATGCTTTTTCGAGACCATCGAGGATTTCTTTGTTTTGGGAATCGTGCGCGCGGAGACTTCCGAACAGCGATGCCGCTTCTTCGTACTGCCCGAGGTGCTCCAACAACAGCTTTGCTCGACGCAGGTCCAGCTCGCGCGCCGCATTGCTCTCATCATCGAACATCCGCCGCCGCTCGAGTAGCCGCTGCACGAGTTCTTCGAATCGGTCCGCTCGTTCCAGCAGTCCTTCGAGTCTCTCGTCGATGTCGTCTGGGCGCTGGCCTGCGGGAATCTTCGCCAGACGCCAGAGGACGACGATCGCGCCCTCGACGTCCCCAATCTGCTCGGCGAGCAAACTCGCAAGGTCTCCGAATTCGTCGCAACTCTCTTGATCGGGCAGCACTTCCCCCAGCCGCCGCATCGTTCGCGCCAGTGAATCGAGATCGCGGGTCTCACTGTAAAGGGCCTTGAGGGATCGCAGCGACTCGAGGTGGCCCGGGTCGCTGTCGAGGGCCGTTTGATACCACTCGATCGCTTGCTCGTGCCGGCCGGCGTCGCGATGGAGCTGGGCGAGCTTGCGTCGGTTGGTGGTCTGCTCGGCACCGCTGAGGACACGATCGAGTCGTTCCATCGGATCTTGAAGCTCGTCCCGCTGTCCCAGGGCTTCGCGCAATTCCACGACCGCCTTCAGGGTGTTGCAGTCATTGGGACACATCTGGTTCAGTTTTTCGACCCAGGTCAGCGCATCCCCATGACGCTCACGCTCTTGAAGCAGGGGGAGCATGCTCCAGACCAGTTCGCCCATCCGCACGCGATCCGTGGTGGTCTCGGCTTCGCGCTCGCAGATCCGCAGTAGTTCGTCTGGATTTCCTGAGGCGTGGACGATGCGCGCCATTCCCTGATGCGCGATCACACAATGGGGATCGAGTTCTAGCGCGGACTCGAACGCCGAAATCGCCCCGTCGTTGTCCTCAAACTGTTGTTCGCATACTTCGCCCAACGAAGCGAAATAGTGTGAACGTTTCGAAGCCGGACCTTCGCGGCCAGCGCGTTCCAGGAGTGTGCGCAGGCCACTCCAGTCTTCGTTTTTTCGGTAGAGCCGTTCGAGTTGCGCGGCTGCGCCCTTGGTGCTGGGGTCGAGATCAAAGGCCTTGGTGAAATTTTCCATGCCCGCTTCTGGCTCGTCGAGATCTTCGAGGCGAATGCGGCCAATCTCGGCGTAAATCTCGCTTTTGGCCTGGGGGTCGTCTTCGGTCAGTGCCGCCCGTCGTTCGAGCACTTCGACGAGTTCGACATTCATACCCAGTTGCGCCAAACCGTCGGAGAGGGCCTCGATGACCAGGGTATTTTCCGGTTCGCGAATTTGTGCCTTTCGCAGCAACGCGATTGCCTCTGCTTCGACACCAGATTCCGAATACAGATCCGCCGCTTCCACCAGCAAGCTGGTGGATACGTCGTCGCCCTGGAGTTCGATCAGTCGATCGAGCGCTGTGCGCAATGCGTCGCGATTGCCCGTACGGCGCTCGAGTTCTGCGAGCACCTCGTAGACCGGCGCGTCTCCATCCCCGAATTCAAGAGCGCGGTCCAACCACATACGGGATGCCTGCGTGTCATTCAACTCTTCGAGGTTCAGGCGCGCGGCATCGACGGCGATGCCTATGCGCTTGCGCGCGCCGGATGCAATGTCGAAGCGACGTTCATACAACTTGGCGACAAGTAGCCAGTCTTCGAGTCTGGTGGCTGTGACCGAAAGGGCTTCCACCGCGCTGGCGTAGCGCGGATCATCGGTGAGTGCGCGCTGAAAGCACTCCATGGCGCGACTGGACTGATCGAGATGCTTGTCCAGAATATTGCCGAGTGAAACCAGGATGGGTGCGCGATCCGGTCCGCGTGTGCGTTCGGACAAGCGCTCCCAGGCCGCTGCCGCCTGTTCGTGATGGCCGAGCCCTTCGTGAACCTGCGCCAGTCCGGACAGGGCGGGGATGTGATCGTCAACCAGAGCGAGAGCCTTTTCATAGTGGATCAGCGCTTCGGTGGGATCGTTGAGCTTTCCCTTCCAGACATCGCCGAGTTCCGCAGAGAAACTTGCCTTCTCGTGTGTCGACATCTCAAGCTGCTCTTCCATTTCGGCAATCTGCAGCACCATGTCCCACTGTTCCCGGTGGGCGTAGATCTGACGTAGCTGACGCAGCGCCGGGCGATAACTCGGATCGATCTTGGCAACCTTCCAATAGGTCTCGATGGCGCGATCGACGGCAAGAGCCCGCTCTTCGCAGACCTGGGCCAGGCGAAACAATATGGGTATGGAGAGAAGGGGATCACTTTCAAACTCAGGGGCTTCAAGTCGGCGGTTGTAGAGCGCAATCAGCTCATTCCACATACCCGACATGAACAGGTGTTCCTCGATGGCTTCGAAGGCCAGCCGGTTCGACGGATCTGACTCAAACGAACTCTTGTGCTGATCTAGAATTGCGCCCACGCCTCTCCCTTCCTGCGGACGTCATGCCGCGGAGTTGCTCAAAGGAACTATCGACGCAGGAGGGCACGGTCTTGACCGGGAATCGTTCGCCTCCGAGTTCCAATTGTGAATTTTTTCAAGGAGTTAGAACGGCGCGTAGTTCCCGCTCTCGGGTGAAAGCCGGGGATGAAGGTAATTCACCCCTGGCTCTTGCCGGGGGCGGTTGCATTTATCGAGTTTTGGGGTGAATACACCACTTTCCTGTTGGCACCGCGGCTTTGCTTGTGGTCCACCATCTGTCGATCTCGCTCGCTTCCGCGAATCCGAGCGACGTGGTAAACCTCGGGCAGCTTGATTCCAACAGATGGCTGTCCGCTCTCGAGCGATCGTGATAATCATCGCGTTGGTTATTCACCACATTCAAATTCGGGAGCGATGGAGTGGCGAGCGCCGAACCGGCCAATGGCGACACGAAGCGATCTTCACCGATCCGCGTTCAGGCCAGGGTTGTTGCCAACGAACGCGAAGGGGAGACCAATCGCCGCATCGTGCTCGAGGTCGAAAATTGGCCGGCCTGGACGCCCGGGCAATTCGTCATGCTCTCGCCGGGTGCCGTGGCCGAAGCAGCCGTCCGCTACGACCCGCTGTTGCCGCGGCCCATGGCAATCTTTGACAGTCACGGCGAGCCGGGGCACGAGCGCATCGAGGTGCTGTACAAGGTCGAGGGCCGGGGAACGCAACTCATCGGCGCTGCCTCAGTAGGAGATCGTGTTCGCGTAGTGGGTCCTCTGGGCCAGGGCTTCGCAACTCCCGCCGAGGGGTCGCGGAGCATTCTGGTAGGCGGCGGGACCGGCGCGGCATCCCTGTACAGTCTTGCCCGAGCCGCGCGGGCGGCGGGATCGGTGACCGTCGTGCTTGGAGCCCAGCGAGCCGAACTGCTGATGGCTGCTGGGGATTTCGAGAAACTCGGGATCAATTTGCGGATTGCGACGGAAGACGGGAGTCGCGGCAGCAAGGGTCTCGTCACCGACGTCCTCACGGAACTGCTCGCCGAAACCGACGGGGCCGACACCACGCTCTTTGCCTGCGGACCCACGGCGATGATGCGCGCGTGCAACGAACTCGCCCGGGCAGCCGGAGTGGCGTGCACGGTGGCCCTCGAAAACCGGATGGCGTGTGGCTTTGGCGTGTGTCTGGGCTGTGCGGTCCCGATGGCTGGCGGGGGTTTTAGCTTGGTTTGCCATCGCGGTCCGGTCTACGACGCGGCCGAACTCGATTGGCCGGGGATCCCATGATGGCGAACAAATCCTCGGACAAAGCATCGAAAGGCAAGGTAGATACCCGAACCAATTTGGCCGGAATTGCCCTTCGCAACCCCGTCTTGACTGCTTCGGGCACCTTTGGCTACGGCACCGAGTTCAAGGATTTCATGGATCTGCGCCGCATTGGAGGCTTTGTCGCAAAGAGTCTGACCCTGCTGCCGCGCTTCGGAAACCCGCCTCCTCGGATCGGCGAGGTTCGCGCGGGCATGCTGAACGCGATCAGTCTCGAGAACGTCGGTGTCGACGCCTTCATCGAAGAAAAGCTGCCCGAAATTCCCGACGGGGTGCCGGTGGTCGCCAGCTTGTTCGGCACCGAGATCAGCGAGTACGCCGAGGTCGCAAAGCGCCTCGCCGGCGTCGCGAAGGTCGAAGGAATCGAGGTCAATGCGTCGTGCCCTCACGTGAAGAGCGGGGGTATCGAATTTGGGCAAGATCCTCGAGTGCTCGCCGAGCTGGTGCGTACTGTGCGCCGGGCCACC